>NZ_JAAHHZ010000192.1:0-9664 GCF_010672005.1 Moorena sp. SIO4A5
CTATTAGCGCAACGTCGTGCGTGCGCGGCAGCGGCAGCCCGGAGAACTCGCCCAGGCCGACCAGCCACACTTCCCACACTCCCCCCTCTTAATTGTCTCCCCCTACTTGATTCTTATCAATCGACCGTTTCTGATTATATTCCTCAATCAATTCCGAAAGATTAGTATTTTTTTCCTTCAGAAGCTGCAGGTAATCTTCTTCCATAGCATTAGTAAGTTCAAGATTCCTCATATCTATCGCTAAATTAATCTTAAACTCACAAAATTTGTTATGAAACGCTGCTGCATTATCATAGCTTTCCGAAGGGTTAGTTGTGGCGCTTATAGTGCCGAATAATGTCCCTAATAGACTAATTAAAAATATAAAAAACTTGACGATATTTTCAGCTTGGTCATCAGAAACAAATTCTTGAATAAACGAGACCAATAAGTCATTGCCTGCCGTAATCCCTCCGATAGCTGCTAAAAAAATAGGGATAGTATATTGCAGAACAAAGAAAAGGGACAAAAGAAACTTTGAAAAAGAAATTTGAAAGTCACATCGTCTTTGGATATCCAAGAAAATCTTGTAGTAGTTAGACGAGAATATATACTTTTTTTCTTTAGGTTTTTGTACCCACACGGCTTTAAATTTTTGTCTCAACCCGACCCTAAAAAACCCAAGCATAAAACGTTTCTGGCCACGATCTAATATCAAGTCCGGTTGACTAATGATGATATCCCTTCTGGCGTACAATCCAGAGACTACTTGGGAGATAATTAACCGAACTTGATATAACTACTTACATTTACTTGGACTTTAGACAGTAACCGGACACTTACCGTGAAAATTGATCAAACTGGCTATAGCAATTCTGATCACAAGTGAGGTACACAGGATTTTTTCCTGCTCCCTGCTCCCTGCTCCCTACTCCCTAAAATCCAGGACGAAAGTACTTCACCCAATTGACACTATATTCAAACCAATTCACCCATCACCGCTCTGCGCAAAATCTCTGTCACTTCTGTTGCTATTCTGGCATCAAGTTCCACCGCTTCACGATTGCAATCTCTTGGCTCAAGCACTTTTGCTCCCCGTAGCGCCATACTGAAGGTAATCAATTTAGCTGGCTTGAGGGAATCGTCAAGACTAGGCTTAACTAATTTAACTAGGGCGACATAAACTGCTTCGGTTCTGTTCCTAATACTGGTAACTCCGTTGCCGAGTTTTGAGATAATCACGGTTGAGTCAATCATATTCAACAAACCCAACTCTTTAATAGCTAAATCAACTAACCGAGCTGGATCGTTCCCCATTGCTCTGATGATACTTTCGAGACTATCCCACTTAACTCCTGGTAGCTGGCATGCTTCCGGTATGTAATTATGCCAACCCACCATTGAGATCATCCGATTTAAATCATAAGCCGATATAGTATTACTTTCCCATTGAGGGGGTTCAGGGTCAGCAGTTAGAATTATGCTTTTGGTTGTGCTACCAAACAACTGGGGGTACTCGATAAAGGGTTTTTCCCCATATCGGCCACGGAAAATCAGGCTATCATTGCCTGTAATCTGCTTAAGCCAATTTTCCAAGTCCATTTGAGGAGCAAAGCGCTTTAACATTGCCCCTAAGCAATTAGAACTTGCTGTATTGTAGTCATAACTGATCACATCTGTGATTAAATCACAAACGGGAATATCTCGTTGATTTCCAGCTTGGTCTGTGCCTCGAATTGTACACTTATCAAGATCGTCATTAGGAGATTTGCTATTAAGGCGAGACACGAGATTAATAATGGGTATAATCTTAGTACCACTCCAGAATTCGTCATTACTTAGGGCATTTCGTCCCAACCATTTTACCTTAAACTCTTGGTCTTCAAAACTACCAACACAGACACATGCTTCTTTGATGTCTTGATGGAGAAACTCTAACCCTTGCTGATCAATCTCTGGAAGTTGCCCCAGAATTGGATAAGGACTGAAAGTCTGATCCGCTTTAATTCCAGACACTAGATGTTTACCATCGGGTTTCTGAGTCAGGCGGGAAGGATAATCTTTAATTTGCTGTTTGTATGATGAATTAGCAATACCGAGATATAATAGTTTGGGATTATCTTCAACACCTTGATCAGCAGCTTTTAGGGATTTTTTGTAAACGTTATCTTTGCTATAATTATCCAAAGTTATCAAGACTTTAGTATCCCCAATGTCCAAATTCCACAGCACTGAATTATCGGTGCTTTTGACCAGTTGCTGATCACAAAATACTTTGAAAAAAATGTCTGGTCTTTGGTCAGCAAACAGCTCTTGAAAATAGGATTCATCGAATTCCATCCCAAAGCTGCCATGGTGATCAGTGATGGCGCTACCTACCAAGTTGTTGACAATAAGCTCTTTATCCCATGCTTCAATCCTTAGTCCTGAAACGACGCCACTGGTGTTTGAATCGATTACCCGACCTGAAATCCGAAATATTGCCATAGTAAATTCTAAGATTAAATTCAATAACTGTAGCTGATAGCTGATGGAGTAACCAAAGGAACAGCCCCTATTTGTTTTAACCTAAAGATTGATTATTTGTCTATATATAATCAGCTGTTAACCATTTAGATTGGGATACCTAAATTGCTCAAAGGGAACAGCGGATCTGGGAACAGGGAACAGGGAATAGGCAATAGGCAATAGGCAATAGGCAATAGGCAATAGATAATAATATCATAAGTAATAAGGCCAAAAAAATAGCTATGAGCTATTAAGTATTTTATATAAAAAAAACAATTAATTTAACTTAATCAAGTTTAAGGATTTAAGATAAAATAGTAAAATGAATAATATGTTCATGACCTGATAGTTAATATCGATAACTACAACTGTAGCAGTGGTATTTGTGGGTAAATTTGCGATTACTGCTCTTTTTATTCACGGAATAATAGCGTTGATCGCAGTTATGAGGTACAGTATTCTTTGACTTTGATTCCCTGTGAGGTGCGCTTTCCTATTTCCTCTTATCTGTTCCCTGTTCCCAGATCCGCTGTTCCCTGTTCCCTAAAATCCCGAAATTCTGTACGTCATAGCTATGAGAATTGCTATATATCGACATGATATAATTTCCTTCTAACCTGTGGTGTAGAAGCAGGTTAGCTCAAGCCTATTGACTCAATATCATAAATACTAAGGAATCTATGCCCCCAGCTGTTTCCCTCCAGAACATCTACAAAATCTACGATAAAGTCCCTGTAGTCAATGACCTCTCCTTTACCATTGAATCAGGAGAGATATTTGGTTTGCTTGGTCCGAATGGTGCTGGTAAATCCACGACAATTCGGATGCTAACTACGTTAACTGAACCGACCAAGGGTCAAATTAAGGTAGCGGGTTACGACGTTGTGGAAGAAAAAGATCAGGTCAAGGAAAATATTGGTGTGGTCTTGCAGCAAACTAGCGTGGATATTGACCTGACTGTCTGGGAAAACATGGAACTCCACGGACGGCTGCATCACATTGCCAATCCTGGGCGTCAGCGGCTGATTAATCAGTGGTTAGAGTATGTAGAGCTAATAGACCGACGGGATAGTTTAGTGAAAACTCTGTCTGGGGGAATGAAGCGTCGGTTGCAAATTGCTAGAGCGCTGTTACATCAACCGAAGATTCTATTTTTGGATGAGCCTACAGTAGGATTAGACCCCCAAACCCGCCGTCGCCTGTGGGAAATTATTCGGGATTTGAATCGCCAAGGTATGACGATATTGCTAACTACCCACTATATGGAAGAAGTGGAGTTTTTGTGCGATCGCTATGGCGCTGGCAAGCCAGGACGGATCGGTATCATGGATTCTGGTAAACTAATCGAATTAGGTACATTTGAACAGTTGCGCCACCAACATGGGGAAGGATTACTGATCAAACAACTCAATGAACGCTTTGAATACAAATTTTTTCCGACTCTGGAACAAGCGAGTGGCTATCTCGAAAGTTTACCCGATAAAACTGGTGTGATGGTTCGTCCCTCCAACCTGGAAGATATCTTTGTTGAATTGACAGGACGCCAATTGGATTAGAAGCGAATTAAAACAATGCCTCGTCTAGCTACCCAAATTGAAGCGATTCTATACTTGAAGGGACAGCCGGTCTCTATAGAGGAAATCTCAGAGTATGCCCAATGCGATCGCGAAAAAGTTGCGGATGGCTTGATTGAACTGATGGCAGACTATGCCCACCGGGACAGTGCTTTAGAAGTTGTGGAAACCCCTGCTGGGTATAGCTTACAGTTACGAGCCACGTTTAGTGAATTACTGCAAAACTTAATTCCCGCTGAATTGGGCACAGGTGCTTTGAGGACTTTAGCTGCGATCGCTCTTAAAGGTCCGATTACTCAAGCTGACCTAGTCAACCTTCGCGGCAGTGGAGCGTATCAACATATCCAGGAACTGGTCGAACTCGATTTTGTCCAGAAACGTAGACAAACTGAGGGGCGTTCCTACTGGTTACAAGTTACCGAAAAATTTCATCAACACTTTGAAGTTGAGCAGCTATTGCCACCCCAATAGAAGCTATGCTAAGGGTTACAAAAACTTCAAGATTCCTTTAAGTAAGCTTTTTTACTCAGAATTTCTACCGAAAAAAGTTAGATTTATCCCCGAAAGCTGATTCAGCTGATCTCACAATCGTTTAGAGTATAGAAAAGTCGAGATGAAGCAGGTCAAACCTAAAATTCCTAATGGTATTCAACCCCGATTTTCTAAGTTCCCCAGGAGCAGAGCCTCAAGCGAACCAACTGCTGCAATACCTCCAGAATCAACCTTCTGATGTTTTAGCAAGGATTGCGAAGTCTGCTAGCCCTGAAATCCAACAAATCATCTCTCAGAACGTTCAGGGGCTAGTAGGGATGCTGCCATCAGAAAACTTTAATGTTCAAATCACCACTGATCGGGAAAATTTAGCTGGATTGCTGGCGTCAGCCATGATGACTGGTTATTTTCTCCGTCAGATGGAACAGCGTATGGTTCTTGAAGACAACTTAACCAACTCCACTCCCTTACGTCCTCAGAAGCGGCCCAGTGAAAAGCGTAGCGATTCCCCAAAGCCAACTGAGTCATAATAGATGTCCTCTGGTTTAATACCTACGCTCGTTAGGTACACACCAGTGAATGGCACTATGTTCAGAATGATTAACTTGGGAAAAAGACTAAACGGAATAGGTTAAAGGGATGATACTATCACAATCTATTGTCCCTTTTTCCTTTTTAGACCCAGGTCGAGATGGATCCCAGGGGAGGATTAGCCTATAGAGGAGGATAACCGTGCATGGTCAAATTTAACTATTTCAGATAGTATCATCTCCGGTAGCATCAATAGTTTCAGATATTGTAAATCTTGGAGTAATAGGTAATGAGTAAATGGTAATTGTGATTAGCCATTACCGATTACTTATTACCGATGACTTGTTACCGATTATCGATTAGACCTAGCAACCTTAGTAGTTTTATTATACTGTTTGCGTCAATTATTCTGGCCTGATCCAAAGTTCCCTTGTCCAACGTTACCGACAACTGCGGCGAAGTTTGTTACCCATTATCCATTACCCTAACCCAAACAAAACCTTCGACGCGGAGTGGGCGGGGAGAACTTCAACGACCCAGCAAAATCTTAATCTGGTCAACTAGACTTGTGCCACCAAACCATAGAGCAAACAGAATTGAGATGGAGAGGCTTGCTCCGATCAGGCACACCACTAAACCGGCTAGGCTAATTGCGCCATCATCTTCAGTTAAGCCAAAACCAGTGATAAAAATTCCCATAGCTGGAACGGTATTTGTCCCTGGAATCGGAATCATCATCGAAATTGACATTAATGCGATCGCACTCCCCATAAATATCCGACCAGGCAAACTGGTACAAATATAGGTTAGGCGAGGACGGGTAACTGCCTCAATCCGCCGCAACCAAGGGAGTCCTATTTTCAGAAAACCCTGCACGGTTTCCAATTTCATTTTCCCATTCATGATCTTCTTTGGTAGCCAGGGGCGTTTGGCACCAACGATGAGCTGAATAGCCAACAATAAGATCACAATTCCAAAGGGAATCGAATAACCCGGTGCTGGAACTGGCAAAGCTGAAGGTAGAGATAGGATAACGAATATAAACCCAAAGATACGTTCCCCCGCTAGGGTCAAAATATCTGCCAGCCTTACCTGAGGCTCTTGCTCTTCCTCAAAAAAATAGCGCTGTAGTTCTACAGAGAGTTTAGCCATTTAGTAGTGATTAGTTATAAAAGTTAATATACTAATCTATACTAATCTTTCTAGCACTTACCCTGACATTACTGATAAGATTAATTGCTAGCTGTACAGCAATTCAGAAACGGTTTGTTAGCGATCGCTTCTAAGCCCACTGATTTGATCAGATCTACCCATGCTTGGGGCTGGGAATCCCGTAACTGGGCGATAGTAGTCAGAGTTTCTTGCCAAATCAGAGCATCAGCATATAGTTTGGCTTGTTCTAAGGTATTTTGCTCCTGCTCTAGATTAAGCGCTAATTCTGGACTAAGTTCAGTACGCTCTAGAATTCCTTGAACCCAATGATCTCGGCTACGCTCTTGAGGATCGCAAACGAGTACGAAAAACCACTTGTATTTCTTACCCATGGTCAGAGGTACGGTTGTCGGTACGCTCAGTTGCACAATACCGTTCGTGTTATCCAGGCTCACGCTGGTCAGGTAAACCTCTTGATTCTGGTCATCAATTAACACAAATTCTGCTTCGGAGGCTGTAGTTTTGGGAACATACCAGAACAGTGTCGGATTAGCCGCCACGGTTGTGACCAGATTATTGGCAGGCACGATAGCAGTCAAAGGGATGTCATCGCTGTCAGTACAGGAATAGCTACGAGACCCTCCTCCTGCTGTTCTTCTAGGTTCTCCTCGTTCTGGTACTGGTGGAAATTTAATCATATGTGTCCCAGCCCCAAGGGTTCTAGACGGTGATCCTCGCTCTGGTGGTGGTGGGAAGTATGCACCCACTTCATGGTGTGGGTATGACTGTGCCAGTAACTGGGGTGCGGTGAAGTCAGTTACCAGTGCAGCCGAGAGCATTGTAGTCAGCACTGCCAGATAGGTTGGAGATTGTTGCCAGATCATAATCAATAACCCTACTCATTAATAGACCTCTTGCAAAAGTCAATTTTTGCCATGTGGCTATAGTATTTATCACCCTCTTTTTAGAGATTTATGCAAGAGTCAATATAAGTTTGTTATTTTATTCTAGCTAAGTGGTTGATCTTAACTTGCCGTTCCAAACCTTTTCTATACTATATCTTATTCCTTGTCAAGGATACAAAAGTTTTTAGAGGTGCCATTTTAAATCGTTTAGGCCGGTCAGGGCAATCGATAGTCGGTCATTGTCAACTACCAATTACCCATGACCCATTACCCATTACCTAATTACCCATAACCGATTACCCAAAAAGAGATATCAGGATTATTGAACCAGTATCGTAAAGGGATTACCCTAGTTTTAGGTACCAGAAGTCCAAGAGTTGATGTACTCGATTTGGTCTGGGGTGAGGCTATCAATGTTAATGCCCATTGCTTGTAACTTCAACCGCGCAATGTCCTTATCCACTGCTTCAGGGATGGAGTGTAAACCTGGTTCAATGGATCCTTTGTTCTTGACTAGGTATTCACAGGCCAAAGCTTGGTTAGCAAAGCTCATGTCCATCACCGCACTGGGATGACCTTCAGCTGCTGCCAGGTTAATCAGGCGTCCTTCACCCAGTACCACAACGGATTTACCATTTTTCAAACAGTACTCTTGGGTAAAGTTCCGTACTTCTTTGACTTCCGTTGCCATTTCCCCTAAGGACTTGAGGTCAATTTCAATATCGAAGTGACCAGAGTTGCACACCATTGCGCCATCTTTCATCACCTCGAAATGCTCAGGGCGAATCACGTGCTTGTTTCCAGTAACTGTGACAAACAAGTCACCTAAGGGAGCAGCTTCTTCCATCGGCATTACCCGGAAGCCATCCATTACAGCTTCAATGGCTTTAGTGGGGTCAATTTCAGTAACAATGACATTAGCTCCCAGTCCCCGAGCTCGAAGTGCTGTGCCTTTGCCACACCAGCCATAACCGGCCACAACCACGTTTTTACCAGCTAACAACACGTTGGTGGCGCGGATAATACCATCAAGGGTAGATTGACCAGTACCGTAGCGATTGTCAAAGAAGTGTTTGGTGTCAGCATCATTAACATTCATTGCCGGGAATGTCAACACCCCGTCATTGAACATAGCCCGCAGACGGACAATGCCAGTGGTGGTTTCTTCGGTGGTACCAATGATATCACCGAGCTGGTGTTGGCGCTCTTTTACCAGAGTGGCGGTAACATCGCTACCATCATCGATTATGATGTTGGGTTTGTGATCCAGGGCAATTTCAACGTGGCGGTGATAGGTTTCGTTATCTTCCCCTTTGATGGCAAATACAGGAATCTCATGATCAACCACTAAGCTAGCAGCTACATCATCTTGGGTTGACAGAGGGTTGCTGGCAATCAGCAGAGCATCAGCACCAGCAGCCTTGAGTGCGATCGCTAAATGGGCAGTTTCGGTGGTTACGTGACAGCAAGCAACTAAACGAATTCCTTCTAAAGGCTTTTCTTGGGCAAAGCGGTCTCGGATTTGCTTGAGCACTGGCATCTCCCGTCCAGCCCATTCAATCCGCTGTTTTCCTTTTGGTGCCAGAGATAGGTCTTTAACTTCGTGTTTAATCCGATTAGCAGTTGCAATCATCAGGTTTTGTGTTTTAGTTAACGTTTTTTAGTTTAGCTTTGATTAGTTTAACGTGTTCGAGAAAGTGCCAGTGGATGAGGAAGCTTTATCAAAATTCTGATTAAACCCGCTGAGATTAAAGATAGTTTACAGATTTCTACCATCAACGGGTGATAAACAACTCATTTCGATGTAGTAAATTCGCTATTTTTTGTCAATAGCAGCAAACCATCATAGGAGTAACTACTGACCAGTACGAAACTAGTATATTTGTACTATAATAGAAGATAGCGAGTTGACGGTCAGCTGATCTGATGTAAACCCCTAATCAAGGTTTTTCCCCATGAAGAAGCACTATATCCTGAGCATCAATCCCAATGCCGACTACCAATGGGAGCAGTGTACGTTAAGAGATCCCATTACGGCAGAACGACCAGACTTTGCTGGTTTGATTGCCCAAGCTGTGGCAGATCAAACTGGTTCTTATTTAGCTGTCCGGCAAAAGAAGCCCCACAACGAACATGCGCAGCATGAGTGTGGGATGAATTTTGCACAGGGTCTTTTGGAGCACGAAGACGAGCTATAAAACTTCATTGTATTGATTACTGAGTCATTCCCCTCCGTTTTGCTTCTTGCTCCAGTTGTCTTTTATCGAAATCAATAAGTCTAATTGTCATTTTTATTGTTTTCAATATGACTGACGCTTTGACTAGCTGTATAGTATACTAATAGTAGGTCGATGAGCTAGAGAACAAGTCAAATGAGAATCGCGTACCAGTACCGGTTAAAACCAACAAAGCAGCAAAAAGCCAAGATAGATCACTGGCTGTCAATGCTGTGTGCTCAATATAACTATTTGTTGGCCGATCGGTTTCGTTGGTACGAGGAAAATCGCTGTTCAATTAATGCTT
>NZ_JAAHHZ010000193.1:0-9615 GCF_010672005.1 Moorena sp. SIO4A5
GCTCTAAACAAGTTTACGCTGCCCTTGCTGCGGTAAATTTATTAGAGCGGGCAAAAAGTCCGGTGGAAACCCTCAGTGGTGGGATGCAGCGACGGATGAATATTGCTGTGGCTCTAGTGCATCAGCCCAAATTACTGATCTTAGATGAGCCTACGACAGGCTTAGATATTGAAGCGCGATATGAAATTTGGGACTTGATTCGACGTCTTCAGGGCCAGGGAATTACTATTTTGCTAACCACTCATTCCCTTGATGAAGCAGAACGTCTTTGCCAGAGAATTGGCATTCTTAAACAGGGACAGATTGTAGCAGAGGGGAGTTTGCTTGAGTTACGGCAAAAGATTCCGGCTCAAGAAATTGTGGTAGTAGACACCCCTCAAGAAGAACAAGCGATCGCTCGTGCCCAGGAATTAGGCTTTACTCATCGCCGCTATGGAAATGATTTAGCCTTTTGGCTACCAGAGTCTTTAGACCTGAAGGATATTATTGCTTGTTTTGATGGGATTCCCCTCGATTCCATTGCTCGTCAGCCAGTGCGGCTGGAGTATGTCTATGTAGAGGTTACATCAAATCTGGGAAACAAGTTAGTGGTTAGTCGTTAGTGAGAGTGTGTTGATCTCTACTAACTACTGTAGGGGCGAACAGCTGTTCGCCTCTACTAACCACCAACAAAAAACAACAAACTGGACATTCTGGGTGATTAACGATAACAATCTACAAACCATTCCCTCTGCAATTCTAAGTAAATTCCTCAAGGTTAATCAACCTGTTAGGGTTAATCAATGTTTTGTCTTCACAGGGATATTATAACCCTTTTTTTCAGGATTTGTCACGATTTCCAGATATCAAGGCAGAGCCTTAAGCTGGTCTTCATTTAAATTCCATGCTTCTGATAGCAGGGGAGCATCAATCCTCCCTAACCCCCCTTAGTAAGCCAGGGCTGTTTCATTGTCGGACTAAAATGTGATTGGTGGGGAGATAGGGAGATAGGGAGATAGGGAGATAGCGGTGTGGCGAATTTAATAATTAGATGCGGAAAGCGCACCTTAGGTATTTTTAACCTTAAAAATACCCTCTCCCCAGCACCCCACTTCCCTTGAAGTTACAGTAGTTGAGGGTAGCCTTTATGGTCGGCAGGTTATGGGCAACAGGTTTAAGCTTTTGGTAAGCATTCAGCTAATAGCTATCAGCTATCAGCTAATGCGCTACGCGCACGCTACTTGAGGTGCTATTAGCTTTGGGCCAAGACTCACGCTACGGGAATGGCTCAGGGCTGACCGCTGACCGCTGATGGCTGAATGCTTACAGTTTTTGTAATAAGGCTACCCTCTTCAAGGTTTCATCCCTTTCACGCCTATTGACCTGAGAATTTATCCCAAAGAATGAAACAGCCCTGCCCTTAGTAAGGGAGGAATGGTAGCAGGGGAGAGGGTTTGATGGTTTTTTGCTAACTGAATAATATCCAATTTAAATGCGCAACAGCTTAACTTCAAAATGCCTAAAAAAAAATTGGTATGATGTTTTGCCAAGGTTTGTTTTGGATTTGGTTCCAATCTGGTGACTAGTTTTTGTCTGTTTGTAATAGGCATGTCGGAAACTATTAAAATTATTGCCAATTGTTCGGTCATTATGATTTTATATCAACTCCGTTTAAATACCCATAATAAAAGTGTATCGAAGGCAGAGGGCAGAAGGCATAATGGTGCATCTAAATGCATTAACTTAGGCAAAATTTTAATAAAAAAATCATACTTTTCACACTTACAAAACTTCCGACACTTCCCACAATTACCTTCTTTTTAACAAATATGATATGCACCCTGAGCGACTGCATCAAGAGACAGGGTAGTAATTTTTATGGAGAGATGTTAAGCTATCCAAGACTCGTTTTGTAAACTGTTTTAAAAACATGACGCGATCATAATTTAATTTTTAAATAGCACCAATAGGTAGACAGCTTAGTACTTTTTTTTAGACATAATTTATAACAATCAACACTTCTGGTCGAAGCAAGTAATAATACAAGTAAGTTAAGGTACTGCTCAACTGACCTAATGTTAAGAAAACCTAAAAAAATATCAACGATGCTATGGGTTGTGGTAATAATATTCCTGGGTAGCCTGACCACTACCTGTAGCTTTTTACCAGCCATCACAGCAGAGGAACGCACCTTCCTCAACCTTTCCGTGAACTTCTTAGGGGAGTATCAACTCCCCCAAACGAAGTTCAAAAATACAGTAGTGGGAGGGTTGTCAGGATTGACCTATGATCGGGAACGCGATCGCTTTTTAGCGGTTTCTGATGATCGTTCTCGATTAGCTCCAGCTCGATTCTACACCCTAAAACTAACTTTCAATCCCACCGATACAGGAAACATAGGGATTGAAAACGTAGAAGTGGAAGATGTCACTTTTCTTAAAGATAAAAATGGAGAAACCTTTGTAAGGGGTACCCTGGATCCAGAAGGGATTGCTTGGTCTGGAAAAGATTCTGTATTTATCTCTAGTGAAGGGGCTACTAATCAAGGCATTGCTCCATTCATTCGGCAGTTTGATATAGTAACAGGACAACAGTTGCAAAATTTAAAAATTCCCCAGCGTTATCTACCGAATGACACTGACCTAGAAACAGTCAGTAATGGTATCCAGGATAACTTAGGCTTTGAGGCATTGACCTTAGAACCGATCAGCCTAGCTGCAGCAAGTGGGCAAGAGTCATTTCGCTTATTTAGTGCCAGTGAGTACTCCCTACACCAAGACCAGCCAGAAGCAGATACCGAACAAGCAGCGGGAATTCGTTGGTTGCACTATTTGATTGGAGACGTTACTCCTCCAATGCTGGTTAGTGAACATCTTTACTTACTCGAGCCAGACCCCCCTAACACCCTTTCTCACGGTTTGACTGAGTTATTAGCAGTGGATACCGCAGGACATTTTCTGAGTTTGGAGCGTACCTATGGTTTCTTTGGATTTAGTGCCAAACTTTATCAAGTGGTGATGGGTGGAGCAACTGATACAACCAAAATTGCTACTCTCAAGGGTAATGTTTCCAAGATTAAGCCACTGCAAAAAAAGTTGTTGTTGGATTTGAGTGAATTGGGGATTTACTTAGATAATTTAGAGGGAATGACCCTTGGTCCGCGCTTGAGTGATGGCACTCAGAGTTTAATTTTGGTGAGTGATAACAATTTTAGTGAGGCTCAGGTGACACAGTTTCTGTTGTTTGGGATTAAAGGTTTTAAATAGCCCAAAGGTAAGCTATCAGCTATCAGCTAATGCGCACGCTACTTGAGGTGCTATAGCACTACGCATTAAAGTTAGGACATTGATACAAGCTGAAAACCTCTTGTAGTAAACTTTAGCATGCATGCCTCTTGCCTCTGACCGCTGTTCGCGTAGCGTGAGCTAAAAGCTCACGGCTGAATGCTTACGCCCAAAAAAACCAGAGGTATTCCCAAGCTCTCGCCAGTAAGCTATCAGCTATAGCGCTGGGCACAGGAAATACGGAATAGGGAACTTTGGATCAGGGTCATGATGGGTGCTTGTCAACTAAAGGTTTTAGCCATTGGTCTTGATGCAGAACCCAAACCATAAGCGACTGAATCAAGACCATGTATTTTGACATCCTCCCCGGCATGAAAGCACGGGGATTCCAAACATCACTGTTTGGGCTTCCTCTTTCGACGAGCTGACTTACTTAATTGAGTTTCCCCTTTTAAGCAGAGATCAATCTCTCCAGAGGCGTTGATTTCCGTCTGCCCGACGGTATTTGAAAGCTGTTTCAGTGCAGATTTAAGAATATTTATTGCAGCGTTTTTATCACGATCTGCCCTATAGCAACAATGGGGACATCGATGAGTTCGAGTGCTGAGAGTTTTGACAACTTTCTCACCACAATTTGAGCAATCGGTAGAAGTATATGCCGGATCAACGGCAATCACTGGCACTCCATAAACTCTCCCAAAATACTCTAACCATTCTCTAAACTTGTACCAGGCTGCATCATTAATCGATTTGGCTAGTTTGTGGTTCTTAACCAAGTTCTTAATCCGTAGGTTTTCAATGGCAACCAAGTCGTTAGACTGGATGACGTGTTGAGCTAATTTACAAACCCAATCGTTACGTCTGCGTGAAACCTTAAGATGGGCTCTACCTAATCTATTTATGGCTTTTTTGCGGTTTTGACTTCCCTTTTGGGTTCTTGATAAACGACGTTGCAATTTCTTGATTTTGGCTTCATCTTTTCTCAAAAACCGAGGGTTATCTATCTGTTCACCAGAACAATCAGTGTAGAAAAAGTTAAGTCCAACATCTAGTCCTGTCTGCTTTCCTGTGAGTTCTTTATTCTCCTCTCTAGTATGGTCTATCAGAAACTGGGCATAGTATCCGTCATGCCTTCTAATCACTCTTACTCGTTTAATTTGTTTGAGTTGATAGAAATGTAGGTCACGACTCCCCCAGAGTTTGAATTTACCCGCTTGAAACTTATCAGAAAATGTTAAATAACGTCTATCTTCCGAAAGTTTCCACCCTGTTGTTTTGTATTCAACAGATGCTCGAATTTGGGACTTTTTAAACCGAGGAAAACCTTTCTTCCCAGGAACTTTCTGCCTGCAATTGCGATAGAACCGTTCAATTGATGCCCAAGCTCTTTCTGCGTGTGCCTGTCGAGCCATTGAGTTTAATCGACTGACCCAGGGGAATTCTGGATTGTCCGACAACACCTTACAGTAGCTATAGGCATCGTTGCGGTTTTTAACATCACCATCCATCCATGCTCTGATAATGCTGTTACGAACAAAACGACCAGTACGGATGGCTTCATCTAGCCTCCTATACTGGGCTTGTGTTCCTTGCAGTTTCATCTCGTAGACGATCATGTTTATCGTGATTGACAACGATAAACTTATGATAGCATAAGTTGACCGTCCTTCTAGGACGGGGCTAATGACCCGCTTTTTTCGGTAAAGATACCAACTACATCGAACACTACTTCATCCGAAGTTCCCTGATTCTAAGTTCAACACTTCTGGTAATGACTCATTCTACGGATATCGCTACTTTAGCTCGCTGGATGGCAGCTGATTTTAGTAACCAAGAGCAGGCGTTTGAGAATCCACCATTGTATGCTCACATCCGCGTCTGCATGCGTCCTCTACCTTGGTCAGTGCTAGATGGATGTAGCTTGTTCCTTGAGCAAGCCTATGACTATATGCTCAACACCCCCTACCGAGTGCGGGTACTAAAGATTGTTGAGCTAGACGGGCAAATCAAAATCGAAAATTACAAGGTTCAGGATGAAAAACTATTATACGGAGCTTCCCGTGATTTAGAACGTCTAAAATCCCTGAGTGCCCAACAGCTAGAGAAGCTTCCTGGTTGCACGTTCAATGTTACCTGGACTGGTCACAGCTTCAAAGCCGAAGTAGAACCAGGTAAAGCTTGCTTGGTGGTGCGCAATAACAAAGAAACCTATCTCGATAGTAGCTTTGAAGTAATGGAAGAAACATTGATTAGTCTTGACAGGGGACGTGACCCCGAAACCGATGAACTAATTTGGGGTTCGATTGCTGGAGCATTTCATTTTGCACCTAGGACTAGCTTCGCGTCAGAAGTGCTGATCCCAACTCCAGAATTGACTGAACTATAGAATTAACTCTTACCGTGGCGGTTTGACTTCAAAAAAGGTTCCATACTAACTGCCTGCAAATATTATAGCGAAACCGATCACCTTAGGGTTAAGGGCTTGGTGGAATCCATTAACACCATGACCAATGTTCTAATACCTATAAACTAATCTCATGCCCAACAAGTCCCCCAAACCTGATACATTTAGCGAGTAAGGTCACGCAAGTTGGATCAACGGACTATAAACTACTAATAACTAATGACTAATCAATAATAACTAATGACTAATCAATAATCACTAATTATGCGAATTGCTTTTTTTACTGAAACATTTCTACCCAAAGTTGATGGCATCGTGACCCGGTTGCGCCACACAGTGGAACATTTGCAGCGTAACGGTGACCAAGTGCTAGTTATATGCCCAGAAGGGGGACTCAAAGCCTACAAAGGAGCCAAAATTTACGGTGTTTCTGGCTTTCCCCTACCCTTGTATCCCGAATTAAAGCTAGCCCTGCCACGACCCTCTATTGGTGGGGTATTAGAAGAGTTTCAACCAGATTTGATCCATGTTGTAAACCCAGCAGTATTAGGGTTGGGAGGTCTGTATTATGCCAAGGTGATGAATATTCCCTTGGTTGCCTCCTACCACACCCATTTACCTCAGTACCTCCAGCACTACGGATTGGGTATGCTCGAAGGAGTTATGTGGGAGTTAATTAAGGTTAGTCACAATCAAGCTGAGCTGAATTTGTGTACCTCTAATGCTATGGTACAGGAATTAAGAGACCATGGTGTTGAGCGAGTAGACTTGTGGCAGCGAGGTGTGGATACGGAAACGTTCCAACCAGAGTTAGCTTCATCCCAAATGCGATCGCATCTTTCCCAAGGAAATCCAGACAGCCCCATACTCCTTTATGTAGGGCGTCTTTCGGCTGAAAAAGAAATTGAGCGGATCAAGCTAGTGCTAGAAGCAATTCCCAACGCTTGCCTAGCATTAGTAGGAGATGGACCCCACCGTAAGGAACTAGAAGCACACTTTGCTGGAACCCCGACTCATTTCGTAGGTTACCTTACCGGTACAACCCTCGGCTCTGCCTTTGCCTCTGCTGATGCATTTATCTTTCCTTCTCGGACAGAAACCTTAGGACTAGTCTTACTAGAAGCGATGGCAGCAGGTTGTCCCGTGGTAGCAGCCAACTCTGGAGGGATTCCAGATATTGTCACCGATGGGATGAATGGGTATTTATACGATCCAGCAGATGAGCAAGGAGCGATCGCAGCAACCCAGCGTCTCTTAGCACAACAGCAGGAACGGGAAACTCTGCGCCGCAATGCTAGAGCAGAAGCTGAACGCTGGAGTTGGTCAGCTGCTACACGCCAATTGCAACGTTACTACCAGGCAATCGTGTTTTCCGAATCCATGTCTTCCGCTGCTTGACATACTCCCCCGTTAAATCGGAGATGATAACGGGGGATTCTCACAATATGTGATTCAAGGTTCAATCAGACAACTTCTTGAATTAGGTTTCCCTTCATCAACAGCGGTCGAACTCACGCCTGGGCATTTCCGTATTAACAGCAGTTTCCCTATGCCCTAGGGTACTGTTGTATTCAACACCTAAAACCTCTAATCCCCGCTTCAAAATGTTGAGAGCTGCGTTGGGATCACGACAGATTTATAGATGACAACGAGGACATTTATGAGTCCGGGTGCTGAGGGATTTTTTTACCCGATAACCACAGTTAGAACAATCGGCAGATGTGAAGTGGGGGTTGACCGATATCACAGTTTTATCCCAGATTTTTCCAAAGTATTCTAACCATTGGGTGAATTGATACCAACCTGCATCAGAAATCGACTTAGCCAAATGATGATTCTTGACCATGTTTTGTATCTTCAGATCTTCATAGACAACCACATCCTCCTCCCGACATTGAGGTAAGCATCCCAAAGGTCTGACACCAGTAGCGGTTTTAGGTGTTAGGTGTGAAGTTTTAATCACCTAAGGCCTAATTAAGCCTGCCTAATTCAAGGGTTTATGCCTAGTCATAGGGAACATGTCAAGGAAGGGTTTGAGGGTCTCAGGGGGCGTAATGGGGTTGAGCTTACTGACTTTATTGCAAAATCTTATCGAAAACTTAACTATTGTAATTGTACAATCCTTAACAGTTTTAGGGAAACCTATAGTCTAGAAAGTACCCCCTAGGGTACTAATTTTTACTGGAGAGATATGTCAAACTTGTAATCAGGATCGGGATATCCTCAGATCTACTTATAACCAGGGTGTCAATTCATGTTTTTGAAGTCAAAGACGCTAGAAGACTTATCAACGCAGCAATTCTTATCTGCCCAGTTGACTTGCCCTCACGCGCCTCCAAAGGCAGGAGCAGACAAAGTATGACAAGACGGAACACCAGTAGTGTTACCGCTACACTATCTCAGTTAACTCAACCCTCACAAACCAGCAATCTGATTGATCGCATCAAAACCCTATCCATTCCTCAATTTAGCTGCTGGTTAGATTTCTTTGCTGCTGATTTCCAACAGTTTCTAGGAGCGATCGCACTGATCAACAATGAGGCTCTGGAAACTCGGCTAGAGCAGGTGATAGAGGCTTTAACCCTAAAAGTTGGTCAAGTCCTACAGGCAGACCAAGCCACTATTTTCATGGTTGACACCGACACAGGTCAACTATGGGCAAACATTCCCCAACGTCACACGAACAAAACAATAGAACGCCGCATTCCCCACAATCAGGGTGTTGTCGGTCATGTTGCTGCCACTGGCAAGTCTTTCAATACGTCAGTTGCTTACCATCATCCCCTATTTAACCCAGAATTTGACGAAATCCCTGGCTATCGTACCCAAAGCCTCCTGTGTATGCCAATTTTTAATAGCAATAACCAGGTGGTTGCTGTTATAAATTTTTTCAATAAAACTGGCGGTGTGCCGTTCGACAGTACCGACGAAAAGCAATTTCAGGACTTTGCCGACGACCTTGGCATCATCCTCGAAGCCTGCCAATCATTTCAACAGGCAGCTCGCAACCAACGGGGAGTGATTGCTCTGCTCAAGGCAACTGAGTCTCTGGGAAAGAGCCTTAAGCTCGAAGAAACCCTAGGTGTAGTTATGGAGCAGGCTCGGGATCTCATGCAAGCAGACCGCTCCACCCTATTTTTGCTATGCCAAGATCGCAAAGAACTTTGGAGTAAGGTAGCTACAGCGGATGGACAAAACACTATAGAAATAAGAATACCAGCCAACCGAGGTATTGCTGGTTATGTAGCATCCACTGGTGAGCCACTCAATATTCCAGATGCCTATAAAGACGAGCGTTTTGACCCGAACACTGACAAACAAACCGGTTATCGCACCCAAAGTATCCTTTGTATGCCGGTATTTAACTCCAAAAATATATTAATCGGTGTGACTCAGTTAATCAACAAGCACCAAGGATACTTTACCAGCTCTGATCAAGAGTTTATGCGGGCGTTTAATATTCAGGCAGGCATAGCTCTGGAAAATGCCCAACTGTTTGAAAGCGTCCTGATTGAAAAGCAATATCAGCAAGATATCCTGCAAAGTTTAACCGACGCAGTGATTTCCACTGACATGCAGGGACGAATTGTGATGATTAATGATGCAGCTATCAAGTTTCTAGATGGTCCTAATCGTAGAAAAGGCAGTCCCGATTGGAAATTCTGGCAGTCTAAGCTCACTGGTCGATACATCTGGGATGTAGTGCCGATTGAAAATCTCCAGTGGCGTTGGCAAGATAGCTTGGCTACGGGGACTCGGCATTATATGCCAGAGCAAACTCTGAAGATTGGTATCTATAAACCTGCTCAAGGGGATTCACAAGGGTCACCATCCATGGTTCTGGCAATGCCAAAGTGGGATGACCCGAATGTTTATGTACCCTGGAATGAAACACCCCAGACGGAATCTTCATCTACTTATTATTTGTCAAAATACCAAGTTCAGGAA
>NZ_JAAHHZ010000194.1:0-9611 GCF_010672005.1 Moorena sp. SIO4A5
CTTCATGGCAAAAAGAAAACCAAGCAGAAGGCTTGAAGTAAGGCTTGAGCCGGATGATGGGTAACTGTCAAGTCCGGTTCTTAGGGGAGGGGAGTAGAGTAATCTACAAACCTTACCCGACTTCACGTCCGGTTCTGGAGACGAGTCAGCTGTGAGGTGACTCCCTGGCTTAGTTTAATGGAAACTGGTCACGGGTATCCAGAAAAACACAAATCAATGAAGAGCATAGTTAGACACATGGTAAAACATAGTGAACTCTGGAAAGAACAAAACTGGAAAAAACTCCGGCAAAATTTATTCCGCCTACAGAGACGAGTGTTTAAAGCAGTTCAAGATGGTGACCTCAACAAAGCTCGGTCATTACAAAAACTGATTCTAAAATCCCGTTCAGCCCAACTTTTGGCCATCCGTCAAGTGACACAGCTCAATAAAGGTAAAAGGACAGCCGGTGTTGATGGAAAGGCATCCCTGTCCTACCGAAAAAGATTCGAGCTTCTTGAGGAACTGAACGATTATGCTTTTACCTGGAAGCATAATCGACTTAGGGAAATCCCAATACCCAAGAAAAATGGTAAAACTCGAACTCTCAAAGTCCCTACAATTGCCGATAGAGCATGGCAATGTCTAGCCAAATTTGCGTTAGAACCAGCACATGAAGCCACGTTCCACGCCCGAAGTTACGGGTTCAGAACCGGAAGAAGTGCTCACGACGCTCAGAAGCTGATATTCCATAATTTATGCTCAAATAAAAACGGCATCAACAAAAGAATAATTGAGCTAGATATTAAGAAATGTTTTGACCGCATTTCCCATAAATCCATCATGGACGGGATAATTGCACCATCAGGTTTAAAATACGGGATTTTCAAATGCCTAAAAGCAGGAGTCAATCCTGAATTCCCTGAGCAAGGAACCCCACAAGGAGGTGTCGTCAGCCCATTACTTGCCAATATCGCACTTAATGGAATAGAAGATATACACAATAGCATCCGTTACGCGGATGACATGATAATAATTCTCAAGCCAGAAGACAATGCAGAGGAAATTCTAGATAAAATCAAAAGCTTCCTCGCTGAACGTGGAATGGAAATCAGCGCTCGAAAGACTAAGCTAACTAAAACGACAGACGGATTTGACTTCCTGGGCTGGAATTTTCGAGTCCAGAAAAACGGAAAGTTCAGAAGTTTCCCCTCAGAGGAAAACTATAAAACAACCCGAAATAAAATCAAAGCCGTGGTCAGCAACTCGAATTATGGTGCTTTAGTTAAGGCAAGAAAACTAGCCCCCATTGTTCGGGGTTGGAGAAATTACCACCGGTATTGCAAGATGGACGGCTCTCGAAATAGTTTATGGTTTGCAAATGAATCAGCACGCCGTAAATTCATAAAGGAAAAGAAAATCGACAAACACGAAGCCGTAAGGTTAGTGAACAAAGCATTTCCGGCGGTACCTTATTCACAGAACAAACATGTCAATGTTAAAGGGACTAAGTCACCCTACGATGGTGACCTAGTCTACTGGAGCAAACGCAATAGCAAGCTCTATGATAATGCTACCTCCAAAGCCTTAACTAAGCAAAACCATTCCTGTGGACAATGTGGACACAAATTCCTAGGGCAAGAAGTCGTACACTTACATCATATTGATGGAAACCACGATAACTGGAAACCAAAGAATTTGCTAGCAGTTCATCACAGCTGCCATCAACTAATCCACGGAAGCAGACCGAAAGGTCAGGATATCTAGGAGCTGGGTGCGGTGAAAGTCGCACGCCCAGATTTGAAGGAGAGGTGCCCTGGGTAATACCAGGCATCGACTCTACCGAAGTCAGAAGTCAGCTAGACTCACGTTTCGGAGTTTAGGAGCGATGCAGCGCGGTCTTGGGGGTTTCCCCGGAGACAAAACCTTAGATAGTGGAGCCTTTATAGTTAGCAGGTTATGCAGAAAAGGGTTAAATATTTTTTAATAAGGCGACCCTATCTTACGGTAAATTCAAACCACTCGCTATTGCATCAAGACAATGTCCTAATCTCAATGGGTAGTGCTATATAAGTAATACTTAGTAATCATTCAGCCATCAGCTTAGCAAGCATTTAGTAATTTGGGATTACTAATTAGTTTCTGAATTCAGCATATTCATCGCCATTTCTAAACTAACTTTCATCCGATTCAGAGATTTGGCGAGTATACCAATTTCATCATCTGAATCATGGTCAAATTCTCCAGCCATATTGCCAGTACTCACTTCCTTAGCTAATTGAGCCATCTGCTTAAGAGGTTTGGTCACCGATACCTTGAGGAAACGATTAATCAGCAAGATGGCTACCAGGAAAAAACCAGTAATAATCCCAATCACCAATACCTGTAACTGCTTAGCAGAATTAAAGATTTTAAACCCTGGCACTGATACAATTTTTGCCCCAACAATTTCATCGAGCTTCCAACCAAAACCATGCTGATCACCGTAGGTAGCAATTTGGCTAGCAGGGGCGGCTTCAGGAGTACTGTGGCATCGTAAACAGCTTTTTTCAGAAACGGCGAGAGGACGGGCAACATAAAAAATTTTTCCACTAGGAAGAGAGCGAAAACCGGTTTTTTCTGTTAGATATGGCTGCTGTCGAAAACTCTCCACGATTTCAGTCTCGAAACTATCAGCTTTATCTCTGAGGTTAGTTGGATTAAGGGTCGCTTCTTTATAGAAAAAATCACGATATTGCTCACGTTTACGTAAATTTTCAAAAACTTCACGAGCTGAATAAGCAGGTACTGTTTGGGGTAAAAATCTGTCTTCATTTTCTAATCGATCAGCTAATTCTGGATTCACTTGATTATTGGTATACTCCCGCACCGAACCCATGGTTTCGATCAGAATTAGGGCTTGGTCAGTTACGAGTTTTTCGGCATAGCCTTCTAAAAGTTGAGACAAAACCAACCCACCAGTCAGTACAAGTCCTATAAAAATCGATAGCAATAGTAAGTTTACCTTGATTCCTAAATTAAGTTTTTTTAACATTAGCCATCTCCCATAGTATCATTAGTGCCACAGCTGTTTTAGTTCTTAAGGTAATTAATTATGTTTTACCGCCGTCTATTCTTGTTGAATCTTATATTGATTTTTACAGCTTGTAACTCACCGGATACCCCTAGGCTAGGGAAATTAAGTATTGGGATCGTAAGTTACGGGGAAAGCTATCGCTTCATAGAGCGATACTCAAAGCTAATCGAATATCTTGGTGCTCGACTTAAGATGATTATAGAATTAGAACCGATGTACAACGAGCGCAGAGCACTAACTTTGATTAAGCAGAGCAAGTTGTCTATCGTGTTTGCTCCTCCTGGTTTAGCAGCCATCGCCATTGCTGAGGCACAGTACATACCAGTGCTACCTCTCCAAGGAGTCAAAAAGTCGCGCTCAGTCATCGTAGTAGAACTCGAAAGCCCGATCCAACACTTGACTGAACTAGCGGGCAAAGTCATTGCTTTAGGTCAACCCGGTTCTGCCACAGGATATTATCTGCCAATCTACAATCTCTACGGTCTGACCCTAGCGGAAGTGCGTTTTGCCCCCACACCAAAACAAGTCTTAGAGTGGATTGCCTCTGAGGAGGTAGTCGCTGGAGCGTTGTCTTTAGAAGAGTTGGAACGCTACCGCCTAGACTATAGTCAAACCAGGTTCCGGATTTTATATATAGATTCTCATAAAATTCCCAGCGGTTCTATCCTGATCGGACCAACAGTCGAGAGAAATCTACAACAGGAGATCCACAAGGCACTAGAATCTGCCTCCAGCAGCATGGCAGCATCAGCAGGATACATCCCCAATGCTAAAGCACCTGATTATGATTACTTAATTGAGGTGGTTCAGAAGGTTAGACCGATTGCCGAACGGATTCAAGAAAAACCATTCCCTTTATACAGCCTTCCATTTGAGTTGTAAAACTTCCAAACAAGGGGATAAACCGGCAGTAGCGGAAGAGAATCGATTATATTACCATTGGGGATTTTTAACAAATAATTTAGGATTGCTACATAAGCGGTTGGCAATGTGAATAGTGGCTAGGTAATCGCCTTTGCCTACTTAGCAAGTTTGCAGTTATTTAATATAATCAGCAGGATTACCTATCTTTATTTTTAGTAAAGGTAATTGCCATCAGAATTCGCTCAATAAGATTCATGGCGGGAAATAAATAACTTATTAAGATTAGAATAATCTTTATATGATAAGGATTACATTGGGTGCATCTCAATGCATGCAATTAGGCAAAAATTCTCATAAAATCTCCATAATTCCCACAATACCCGCGCCCCCGCCCCACAATACCCGCGCCCCCGCCTTAGATTCGCTAGCTTGACATAATTTATTCAACTATATTTTTTTTAAATAAATAATTTAACTAGAAATTTAAAATATCGGTCTTTTTTTAAAGTTCGCTTATAGTTTATATTTTTTCCTGAACCATTACCGAGCAAGATGTATCAGTAATTAGAGGAACATTGATACGGATATCGGTTATGCGAATTTACACTCCTATTGCTTTAATTACTGTTTTAACCATCTGGTTTGGGGTTAATTTACCGATGATTGCCCATGGCTCAAATGCACCACTAAACTATAGTAATGATTGTCCCAGTTTAGTAGAGCAAACAGGACAAATTTTTTCTTATGGAAGAAAAGAAAACCACAAATTTGTCTCATCACCAGTAATTCCAACTACCCTGATCGCCCATCGTGGTAGCGGACGTCTGTCTCTTGTGTGAGAGTCAACTGACTGGATTCAGTTTGATGGCATATCTGGCTGCATTTCAATCCCACTGTTGGGTACGAGTAGCGGGCTACAGTGGGAAAGTGCTAATTCAATATAGTGTACTTGTAGTTGACTTATTTTATATAATATATTGGAAAAGACATGATTAGGGTGCCTCTTAATTCGTCAATTTTCTGCCAAGCAACCTCAGCTCGCTTTCTTCGATGACAGTGAGTTAGTTCTAGTGTGGAAAAATGAAACTAAATAAGCTTGATAACCAACGGAAGTAGATGTGATTGCCCCTAAGATGATCAACCAATCCGATCTGATCAAAACCCTAAGCCCCAGTGCAATGGATCAGATCATGCTATACCTGGCTTTCAGCGCCCTGCGGACGAGTGGACACCGACATGGGGCGTTTTTAGATGCAGCAGCAACCGCTGCCAAATGTGCCATTTACATGACCTATCTGGAGCAAGATGGCAATATCCGCATGACTGGGCATTTGCATCACATTGAGCCAAAGCGGGTAAAGGTCATTGTTGAGGAAGTTCGACAAGCGTTAACAGAAGGGAAACTGCTCAAGATGCTGGGGTCTCAGGAACCTCGCTATCTGATTCAGTTTCCCTATGTCTGGATGGAACACTATCCCTGGCAACCAGGGCAATCTCGTATCAATGGCACCAGCCTTGACCTGGAAGAAAAGCGCAATCTTGAGATCAAGCTGCCAGATCACCTGCCGGATGCCCAGATCATTAATTCCTTACAATTCTTTGAATTAATAGAATTTCTCCACCGGAGATCTCAAGAAGACTTACCACCAGAGCGACGTCTACCATTGAGTGAAGCTCTAGCTGAACACATCAAGCGTCGCTTAACCTATTCAGGAACTGTCACCAGAATCGATCACACCGGTGGCTTACCCTACTACGCTCTAACCAATGCATATTACTCGCCAGTAGATGACAAAGCCCGCACCTACACCATGATTGACGAAACAGCGCGATACTTCCGGTTAATGAGAAACTGGGCAGAGCGTCAGCCGCAAGTCATGCGAGGGTTGGAGGAACTAGATATCCCGCCAGAGAAAATCAATCAGGCCATGGAAGAGTTAGATGAAATTATCCGCCAGTGGGCAGATAGGTATCACCGGGAAGGTGGTGAACCAATGGTTCTACAGATGGTCTTTGGACCACTATCTGAATAAATTATAAAGTATGAATTATGAAGCTATGAAGTGGAAACTTGGAAGTAGGAAGTCTCACCCTATCTCAATTTATTAAATCTATTAGTTGCTTGAGCTTGTTGTATGTTTTCATCCTTAATGTTTCAGACTGAACACTTAACACTTCATGCTTCGCAATTAACACTTCATACTTCATGCTTCATGCTTCATGCTTCATACCTGGCTGATCCAGTGCCATGCTAGAGCTAACAGCACAACAGCGATCGCACCAATCATCGTATTAATAATATTCACGACTTCATTGGTCAGCCATTCTAATTTAGATTGTAGTGTCGCACCAATTACACTCTCCAGATTGGTGGCGATGAAGGCAGCAATAACACAGAAAAATACTCCTGTCAAGTTAACCAAACCAACGCCCCAACCCACAAATGCGATCGCAGCTGATGCAATTACTCCAGCTAGGGTTCCCTCAAGACTTACAGCTCCTTCTGTTCCCCGGGCTACTGGCTGTAAGGTAGTAATCAGGAAAGTCCGTTTGCCGTAAGCCTTACCCACCTCACTGGCAGTGGTATCGGACAACTTAGTAGCAAAACTAGCGACATAGCCCAGTAACAATAACTGCTGGTAAGGAGCATCCACCACTAGGGTACCCAAAGCACAAATCGCTCCAGTAAGTGCTGAACCCCAAACATTCTCTGGTCCCCTAGCACCGGAACGCTTTTCCGCAATTCCTGCCGCTTCCTTTTGCGCCATACCAATGCGGGTGACACCAGACCCTACCAAAAAGTAAAATCCGACTACTGTGTAACCCGGCCAGTTCAGAGTACCCCAAATCAGTACCCCTAATATCCAAGCGTGGACGATCCCAGCAGGGGTGAGTAACTTTTTGGGAGCAATCCATACCATGGCTAGGAAAACTGTGTTTACTCCAACAGCAACTAGCCAAGGATTTAAAGAAAGACTATCATCAAGCATAGCAAAATAGTTATATGGGTAATTGGTAATTGATAATTTCTCTATCAATTATCAAATTTGTGAGGTACAATACTGGGTGTTAGGGAGTAGGGATTAGCAATTTATAAAGCTGTTAGGTAGGTAGTGCTAAACAAACATGTGTACCTCATCATTATGATAATTGATAGAAGTGGTAAGTGGTAATTGGTAAGTGGTAATTGGTAATTGTGATTGTTTCTGACCCATTACCCCACTACTCATTGCCTATTCCCCATTCCCCATTATCCAAAAAACCAATCACAAAGCACACTACTGAAGCAACCGGATACCAGATTACCTCAGATTATCCTTAAATAAAGGGCTCTATCGAACTTGCTATGTAAAACTTTTAAAAAATAATTAGTCTAATCCTTATGGGGTAAGAGTTTTAGTTTTTGATAGAATGATTTTTTATAAATAGACTTCCCAATCAGATTTAGTGGTAAATAAGCGCGTTTTTATGCATACTAGTGGTCTGTCAGTTTTAATTTTGTGAATAGAATGGATGTTAAAGAAGTAATCCTCCTCTGCCATTACCCATCATCTGAGAAACCATGGAGAAACGTTACATTGTTCGGTTAACACTTGAAGAAAGACAACAACTCCAACAGTTGGTATCCAGGGGCAAGACAGCAGCCTACAAAATAAAACACGCGCTTCTTCTGCGCTCACATTGATATCAATGGACAAGGATGGACAGACGAGCAAGCGGCAACTACCTTTGGTTGTCACCGAAACACGGTAGCCAATCTGCGGCAACGATTAGTCGAACAAGGTTTAGAGGCGGCAGTGGAACGAAAGCAGCAGAAGAATCCATCACGGCAACGGGTATGTGACTCAGAGGCTCAAGCCAAACTGATCGCTCTACGTTGTGGAGAACCCCCAGCAGGACAAGCACGTTGGACCTTACGACTCCTAGCCGACAAAGCAGTGGAGCTAGAGATTGTACCAGCCATTAGCCACGAAACCGTGCGACAAGAGCTCAAAAAAACCAATTAAAACCACATCTGCGCGTTTCAATATGTGATTCCACCCCAAAAAAATGCCTTCTTTGTGGCGGATATGGAAGATGTGCTGGAGGTTTATCACCAACCCTATGACCCCAAACGTCCAATGATTTGTATGGATGAACAACCTGTCCAACTGATCAAAGAAACCCGCATTCCCCTGCCGGCTAAACCGGGACATCCAGAGTCAGTCGATTATGAATACGAACGCAATGGAACTGCGAGCATCTTCATGTTTACAGAACCCCTTTCAGGCTGGCGCAAGGTGGTAGTTAGAGAGCGCAGAACGGCAGTGGATTGGGCAGTGGAAATTCAACGCTTACTAGATCAAGATTACCCTGAATGCGAAACCCTCACCTTGATATGTGATCAATTAAACACTCACAAACCAGCTTCCCTCTATGCAGCCTTTGAAGCACCTACTGCACGTCGTTTAGTCGAAAAATTGGAGATTCACCACACTCCTAAACATGGCAGTTGGCTCAATATTGCCGAGAATGAGTTGTCCGCATTGACCCGACAATGCTTGGATAGACGGATTCCGGACCGTGAAACTTTAGAACGGGAAACTGAGGCTTGGTACATTGAGCGCAATCGGTTGCACAAGTCAGTAGATTGGCAATTCACAACCGCAGATGCCCGCGTCCGTCTCAAGGGGCTTTACCCACAAATACAAAATTGACAGACCACTAGTGCTGCTGAGTGCGATTGGAATAAAACATCGGGAGTTCGGGTTTGGGCAACCAGTTCAGGTTTGATGCTTTGACCATTGCGAGTTTGACGGGGATCGATGAGATGGGGGGCTAAATAGGCATAGGGCCAACCATAGAATTCCCCTTGGCGAATGCGGGTGAAGTAATCAGGAACTAGGTCATCTCCGATCAGATCTCTTTCATTGACGGTAGTGTAAAGTTCACCAGTAATTGGGTGAAAGTCGAGACCGACCGGATTACGTAAACCATAGGCAAAGGTCTGTTGGTTTGACCCGTCCAGGTTCATCACCTGTACCGATGCTCGGGGTAAAGGTTCCCTATCGACATTAGACCGTGAACCAATAGAGACGTAGATTTTGTTTAGGTTGGGAGACACTACCACATTGCGGGTCCAATGCTGGTTGTAGCCACCACCAGGAAGGTCAGCAATTTTTTGACCTTTGCCAGTGAGTTGGTCTTGACCTTTAGTGTAGGGAAACCGGATTACAGCATTAGTGTTGCCCAAGAAGAAGTATTGATCAGCAAACGCCATGCCAAAGGGAATATTTAACCCATTACTGGCATTAGCAAAGGTTTTTTTGACATCAGCAACTCCATCACCATTGCGATCGCGCAATAAACGAATACGATTTGCCCGAGTTTCTGTGACCAAGATATCCCCAGTGGGAGTAAGTGCTAGCCAGCGGGGACGGTCTAACCCATCAGCAAATACGTTCACTTGGAAACCCGCTGGTACTTTTAGGCTTGGGTTGGATGGTACTGCTACCACATTTGGAGGTCGAGAGGCGCTAGTAGTAGCAAAGGGTTGGGGTAAATCATCCAGGGTAATTTGAATCCGTTGGGGTGTCAGAGGTTTGGTATCGATTAGGGTTTTTGTCAATAAAGCATTTGTTTGTGTAGGTGCCTGAGCAATTTGGGGAGATTCCTCAGACGAGGACTTTTGTAAAATCGGTGCAGCAGGTGC
>NZ_JAAHHZ010000195.1:0-9599 GCF_010672005.1 Moorena sp. SIO4A5
TGGACTCTTTTCGAATTACTTAATTAACCAACTAAAACGTCCCGACATTACTATGTCTATAGTTTAGTTATTACACTCTCGCCGTGCTCTAGCCCCACCATTAGTTGTGCCAGTTGCGTAAGTCCTGCAAGCTTACGGGCTGGTACGGCTGCTTGAAAATCTCTGCTAGTCTTACTGATCCGACCTCGTCGAGTTAAAGCCCCTGATAGCACCTCAAGTACCGTGCGCGTAGTGCATCAACTGATAGCTGATAGCTGATAGCTGAATACTTACATTAGTGATTAGACATCATTGGTGAAAATTAGCGATTAACCCTTGTGATGTCAAATTTCTGGCATTGCTGAGGGGCGGGATGAATATCAGTGGGGTGGGCATCCTGCCCGCCTGGGAATTGTAACGGGCAAGATGCCCGTTCCACAGCCAGATGCCCATTCCACCAAGATGCCCGTTCCACAGCCAGATGCCCATTCCATCAAGATGCCCATTCCACAAAATTATTAAAATCATGTAGATTTGACTCATGGGTTTGCGCCACAACCCTCTAGAGGTCTTCAGTTGACTTGCAATTTCCTGATATTCCATCTCACTCGCGAAACGTAGCAAGAAGATTTGCTCCTGATCTGGGGAGAGTTGATGCTGATGAGGGATGTTAACTAGGAAGGGATGAGACAGCCTTATTAAAGTTTAAAATTATTCTAATTTTTTTTGAGCCTTGAAAGAATAAAGAAAGTATAGGTTTTCTATATTCTGAGTTTCAACACCAGGGATCGCATGACCGAGGGACAGGAGGTTGTGTTGTATTGGGAACAATTGGTTCTTGTGGCTTTTCAGGACTTTGATCTTTTTTTTGTTTACCTTCTCCTGTTGGCTTGAAAACTAAAAAGAAAAAACCCAAAGCAAGGATAAAAGAAAACCAGCAAGCTAAAAGCATCGCCCCAAAATTAAAGTGTGGAGATGCGGGAGCTTTTGGATTTGGTTGAAGAGGCTTAAGTGTTATGGTTGGTTGTAGTTTCTCTGTAACCTCCTTAAGTGCTTCTAGTGCCTGAGTTGCACAGGAGTAACGCTCATCAGAGTTGTAGCGTACCATTTTATCTAAAACTGCTGCTAGTTCATTACTGACCTTGACTTGGTTATTATGCCAGATTATTTTGCCATTTTCATCCGATTGTAGGGGGTTGGGCAGTTCTCCTGTAAGTGCTTCGATTCCAATCATTCCCACTGCGTATAGATCACTACTGAGGTTAGGATGACCCTGATCTTGTTCAGGAGCCATATAGTCTGGTGTGCCAATCCTAACAGTCCCTGCTCTACGCTGGTTATCAGGTTGCCACTTTTTTACGGCTCCAAAGTCAATCAGAACCACTTTCTTATCTTGCTCACGTCTCATTAAGTTAGACGGTTTAATGTCGCGGTGGATAAGGTTATGCTGTTGAATAACTTCTAATGCCTGTAAAATTTGTTGTAAAAGCTCTATAACTCGTTTTTCCTGCCACTTTTCCCCTAAATTCAGTTCTTTACTTAGATCATGCCCTTGAATATATTCCTGAACTAAGTAGCGCTGATCGTTTTCTTCTAAATAAGCCATTATTTGCGGAATTAGGTCATTTTTGGCTAATTCTTGCAAAGTTTTTGCTTCTTCTTCAAATAATCGTTTGGCTATCTCCCACTCAGAGGCGTCGGTAGTCTCGGGCTTCAATTGTTTAACTACACAGTAGGGAGAGTCCAGTAAATGTCGATCTTTTGCTAACCATGTCTGACCGTATGTACCTTCGCCAAGTTTGTCGATAATGTGATAGCGTCCGCCTATCGTTGTTCCTAACATCAAATCTACCCTGTACTGTGTAAGTCTTGGTGTATTGATTTAGAGGCTATGAGCCGAGATTTCCGGAAGTATGTCAGTTTTGGATATACCTATTCAGGTAAGTTTGGCTGTAGCTTGCTTGGCCATAAGCGCTACGAAACCTAAAACCCAACATTGATCCAGGTGCTGGGTTACTCTTCGAGAAGGCTGACGCTCCTTAGGTCGCGATCGCTTGGCTTCACACCTACGTTCCAAAAACCCAGCCCACAAAGCTGATCTGCTCCCAGGTTGCCTCTATATCCCCTAAAACAACCTTACTAACTCTTTAATTTAAAAGTAAGTGAGCCTCTAAAAAGTAAAGAATTGTAAACTTTAGTTGCCGCTGATTCCAATCTAACTATATTATTACTCCCGAAGGTTGACGAAAGCTTTAGGTTAAACCCTTGTCAAATTTTCGGATATCTGCTCATGAAGAGCAACTTGTTCCATAGGATTACTACTGCTGCCATTACCGGAATTTCTCTTTTGGGCTTTGGGAAGACGGTTTGGGCAATTCAGGAGTTGCAATCTACTGAACCTGTTTGGGGAAGAATTAGCTTCACTGACACGCCCACTTGTCACTTGACTCAAGAAAAAATCTGTAATGAGTATCATTTCAAAACAATCTCAGGCTACGACATCGAATTAGAGACAATTCCTGTTGCGGATTCTGGGGTTAATTTGAAGTTATATGTAGTTGATCCCAATGGCAGGTTGCTGAAATCGATTGATCAGGAGGGAGTAGGAAAGCGAGAAAAATTTAAGGATGATAATACGGCTGAAACAGGAACTTGGAGAATCTTTGTGTCTTCAGTTGATAACAGCCAAGGAAACTATCGAGTTGTTCTCAAGCTAACGGATAGCAAGGGTAGAGTTATTTTACCGAATTCTCCATCCTCTGAGGGCGAAGTTGTCAGTGTAAATCCTCCAACTGTAAGGTTTGCCTGTAACTATAACAAAAACGATAACAGTTATGAAGCCATTGCTATTTCTATCGCTAGTGGACAAAAAACAGCCCCTATTTTTGTTTGGCGAGATTACAGATTTTATCAGAATTCATGGACACCAGAGCAACGCTGTTTTCATGTTACCAATAGGCTCAACAACTTTTATGCTCAAAATGGCTACCAATTAATAAAATTATATCTTACTAATGGTCGTCGTAATGGCTTGGATGTCCTCTGTGTTGTGAATAGTGAGAAACAGCGCTGTATGAGTGATGGCAGCAATCTACTGTTAACTTTTGGGGAAGAATATCAAGATATTTTGCCAATTCCAATTCCTCAGAATCCTGGTGATCCATATGTATTTAGATTAGGAGACTTTGTAGAAGAGTCTCTAACTTTAAATACCAGTCCTATCCAGTCTCCTAATCCTGTTGATCCTTTCAAATAAAAGTTTTGTGTTTTTTATTTGAATCAGTAATTTACCATGAAACTAAAATTTTTTGCTAAATATTTGCTTGCTAGTTTTGCCTTTTCTAGCTTTATTTCTCTAACAGGTACTTCTGTATTAGCTAAGACTCGAACAGCAAGATTTGTATGTGAGTACAACTCAAATACGGGTCTGTATGAAACAATTGCTGTTGCTGTTGGAACTGGAGAAAAAACACCACCACTGATTACTTGGCAAATAGATATAGCGCCAGACTGGCAACCTAAAGAACGTTGTGCAGTAGTTTCTCATAGGCTTGATGATGCCTATGTTCAATTTAACTATGAAATGAGGAAAATAATGCTAAAACCTGGTGTGCATAATAATCTTCCTATAATTTGCGTTACTCAAAATCCTCAATGGGACTGTCAAGGTGATGACATCCTGGTTACTATTTTACCTAACAATTCAAGAGAAGACCGTTCGGTAACAGAAAAATTGAACGAGGCAGGAAAAGCTCTTGAGGTTCTCTATAATCGTCTTCAGAATGTTGCCGACGTGACTCTACCACCGCTTCGCCAAAGTAATGGGCAAAAAGTTCTAAATCTTGGAGTGGCGATAGAAAGAATGTTCTCTTCTACTACTAATCCTAGTAATGATATTTGGAAGTAGAAAGGCTACAAAAATTTCAGATAGGAAAAGTCTTGACTAGGGGTTGAACTAAACTAAAGTCACTCTTTCGGTTGAGTTTGGTTCAATCTCTGCTAATATTCCAGTTTTCATGCTTATGTCTTTTACTCAACTGCTAGTTACCAGTCTTAAACTGCTAGTTACCAGTCTTACCCTAGCCAGTTTGATGACTTCAACTAAGCAATCTGTATCTAGCATAATCAATTTTGAGTGTATTAATTCAGACAAAGGTTATGCCACTATTGCTGTTAGCCCAAGTGGTAAACAAACTAATAATCTAATTCATTGGAACTTTAGCGTCTTTGCTGACTCTTTTTCTAGTCAACAACAGTGCCAAGAAGTTACTAAACGATTAAACCTGATCGTAGCTAATCATGGAAAGAAAATGTCAGACTTGTTACTGACGACTGACTTTATCAACGGTAAAGAAGTTATTTGTTGGGTTTACGATTTTAAATACACTTGCAAAGGCGACGGTAGTAATTTATTGTTTGTTATTCCATCTGCTCAAGATCCAAAGATAGTTCTGAGACAGCTATTTGATATTCCTGATGATTTGTTATCAGTAGATGTTCCCTTGCGATATGCTCCTATTTATTTAAAGTTAGGAGCAACAATTGAAAGTCAATTAGCAGAATTAGACAATGTTAACTCCACTTCATTAATAGAAGTTACTTCTGAGGTTAAAAATCCTACCGATAAATTGGCTATTTATGATTCAACAATTGACGAATCCATACAAAAAAATGCTCTTCAAATAACTGTTCGTATTTTCACCAAGCTTGGAGCAGGTTCTGGAATTATTATAAAGCGTCAAGGACAAACTTATACTGTCTTAACTAATGCTCATGTAGCTGATGGCAGTTCTGATCAACAATATACAATTTTAACAGGAGATGGTCAGAGTCATCCAGCACGTCGGAAGACTCTTTCTAATTTTAAGGGCATTGATCTAGCTTTAGTAGAATTTATCAGTGATATCGACTACGAGGTTGCTGTTTTAAGGAATTCTGAAATCACGATTGGGGAACAGGTTTATGCCGTAGGATTTCCTAACTATATCTACAACTCAAAAGGCTCTATAGAAACTTTTGATTGGGGTTTAAAAGCATTTCATATAACAACAGGAACACTGGAAATGTTAATGTCAGAACCATCTTTACCTGAAGGTTATAAAATGGGTTACACTAATGAGGTCGAAGTAGGAATGAGTGGCGGCCCTGTTTTAGACTCTAAAGGTCAAGTTATTGGTCTGAATGGTCGAGGAAAATATCCGATTCAAGGAATAGAGATATTTGCTTTGACTGATGGCACATATCCTTCTCCTGAACTGTTTCATAAAATGAATGCTTTGAGTTGGGCAATTCCCATTAGTCTTTTTCAAGAAGGAACTAAAATATCTGGAAGTCTTACAGATATAAAAACTCAATCAGTTCAACCAAGCTCTATCCCAACTATCGACTCTTTTACAGCAGTTTTCAATTGGGTTAGGTACAAACTCCTAGGTTTTAGGGACTTCGGAACAGGGAAGAGGTAACAGGTAAAAAATCTTGTGTACCTCATAGTTATGAAAAACGCTGTATACAAGGAATCAACTTACCAACAGTAACAGTCGAAGCTGATGATTAACTTAGATTTACTTTCTAGGTTTTAGACCAATAAATGTGTGAGGACAACCATGAAGAAATTCTATAGACTTTTGCTCATATTACTAGGATTTTTTACAGCTTTATTTTTAATACTAATACCTAATTTTAAAGGTTTATCACAGACTCAAACTAAAGTACTGAGTCAAAATGAAATTGAAGCAATAGCAAAAATGACGGTGGTTTTTCATGCTCCAGTATTAGGTCGGACTAAGGAAGATTCTTTAAAAGACTTAGCAACCAAAAAATATCTAGAAGACAGAATAGGTTCAGGCGTTATTATCGCCAAACAAGATAATGTTTATTACGCTTTAACTAATGTTCACGTACTAGAGCCAAAATGTGGTGACCACTTAATAGCTAGAGACTCAAAAAAAATAAAAAGAAAAGAACAAGAAGGGATTCACATAATTCCTGAAAAACCTTATAATGGCTCTCAAGCCAAATGTGATCAAAATTTTAAATACTTTGGAAAATATGACTATGAAAAATCTGATTATATAGATGGTTTTGACTTAGCAATAATTAAGTTTACAAGTAAGCGAAATTACTTTACCATCTCAATAGATAATTTAGACAGTATTCAACAAGATGATAAAGTTTTTGTCTTTGGCTTTCCAATTCCTAAATTTCAAGAAAATCGTGATAGTGGTGATATTATAATAAAATCTACTTCTGGTACTGTAAAGTCGTTGTATGATCCTAAACCAAATGGAGGCTACGATTTTGCTTATACAAATCCAACAGTCCAAGGTATGAGCGGTGGACTTGTACTTAATGAGCAAGGTTATTTAGTAGGTATTCATGCGGCAGGAATTACAAAGAATCCAAAAGATGGGGGCCAAGGAATCAGAATTAAGCACTTTCTTGATATCATTGGTCAAGGCAATTCACTTATCAGCCTATCAGACTTAAACTTTGACCCACCTAGTCAGGAGTTGATTGATGAGGGGAAAGAAAATGATGGTGTTATTGAGAATATTGATGAGATTTTATTCTTATGTCCTGAAATTGAAAATAAAACACCATCATTTATGGAGACAGAAAGATAAAGTTTGGAATCAACCGATATTTTACCTTTTTTCAGTGTGCAGGAGTGACCATGAAAACTCAAAAACTCTTACTCCTTTTCCTATCAGGAGTAACCGGATTGCTATTAACTGCCCCCAAAACCTGGGCACTAACCGACAATTTACAACCTGGAAGCTGGTCTTACGAAGCCTTGAGAGAACTAGTTGAATTTTCTGGCTGTACCACGGACAAGAGCGCCTTTGTAAACAATGAAGCCTTAACCCGTTCTGAATTTGCTGCTATCTTAAGTGCTTGTCAACAGCATATCGCCCAAACTTATAGCGCCGTATCAGAAGACGCAGTTATTCAACATCACCGAGCCAGACTAGAACGACTGCTTAAGGATTTTGATGCAGAACTGGGTATAGTCTTATTAGACAAGATCGAGAGTGTTAATACAACAACAACAACCAACCCAGTCAGTCCCAGGGTTGATCAACTCAGCGAAGCCACATCAACAGTTCCAGAACTACCAGAACAATCAACATCCCTGGAACCATCACCTGAAATTGATGGCACAGCCATGACTCAGGTAACCAATATTGTCCAACTCCAAGATGTGCAACCGGGGGACTGGGCATTTGAAGCACTACGAAATTTAATAGAACGCTATGGTTGTATTGCCGGATACCAAGATAGGACTTTTCAAGGCAACCGAGCCTTAACTCGCTATGAATTTGCCGCAGGTTTGAACGCCTGTATGGAACAGATTGAGAGACTGGTTGCGGTTGAAAGTGCTAATCGTATTTCTGAAGAAGATTTAGCCACATTACAACAATTAGCTAATCAATTTGACCCAGAATTAGCCCAACTAAAAACACGGGTAGATAACCTAGACAGTCGAGTTGCTTTCCTAGAGGAGCATCAGTTTTCCACCACTGTCAAATTTGGAGGAGAAGTTATTTTTGGCCTAGCTGCTGCTGAAGGAGGCAATCCACCAGGCACAGGAGATGCTAACACTGTTCTTAATTATCTTGCCCGCATTGGAACTGTTGCTTCATTCACAGGCAGAGATCGTCTGCGTATTGTTTTAGCTTCCGGTAATTTCGATGATGGTGGTTTTGCCAACCCCAATGTACTCAATACTTTTGCCGCCTTACTGTCTTACCAAGACGATCTCGATAATGATGTGGTTTTAGATAGCTTAGAATACCGCTTTGCCATTAGTGACCGAGTTGTCTTTACTATAAAACCAGTCGGTTTTAGTTTAGGTAGTGTCCTTACTGCTAACAGTCCCTTCTTGGATGTGGGTATAGGTTCTATCTCTCGTTTCGGCGAAGCCAGTCCACTTTTCAAAATTGGCGCTCTCGATGCGGGGGTTGGTTTAGACTGGTTTGTAGCAGATCCACTCCGTTTACAAGTTGCTTACGGAGCCCGGAATAGCAGTAGCCCTAGTGAGGGTTTTATTAGTCCAGATCATAGTGCTTTAGGAGTGCAATTATTGTTTACCCCAGGCAATAACATAGCGGCTGGACTACACTATATTAATGCCTACGCCAATGATGGTCAGTTAAATACTTTCGCAGGTAGCTTTAACGCTGATACTTCTAGTCTACTGCTTCAAGAAACTCAGACCCATGCTGTGGGCGGTAGTTTACAGTGGCGTTTTACTGATAACCTTACCTTTGCGGGTTGGGGAGGATATACCTTCACTAATGCTTTGGCATCAGATGATTTTGCTAATGCCAGCACTTACTTGCTGTCCTTAGCCTTTTCAGATCCTTTTGGTCAAGAAGGAAGTTTACTAGGCTTAATCATTGGTCAACCTCTAAAATTAGAGAACGGCAATGGTTTACTTTTAGGAGAAGATAACGCCACTTCAATTCACTATGAAATTTTCTATCGCCACAAATTTAGCAACAATATCTATATTACTCCAGGATTTTTTATGGTTACTGATCCTGGACATATAGAAGAAAACAACGATATTTATATTGGTGTACTCCGTGCCACTTTTCGTTTCTAAAACAGGATAGCTTATGTTAAAACTGCACAAATATTCTTGGCAATTTATTCGACAAGCTTTTTTAGTCGGAATATGCTTTTACGGTTTCAATAGTACTTTGGGCAATATTGTCAAAGCAGACGAGGTACACAGCAATAACCGAACTTGTACCAACAATAGAGTTGCTCAAGCTGACTCAACCAACCCTTCTGAAACAGAACAATCACAACCACCAGAAGGAATAATAGACATAGACTGTCGTCGGGATATCCGAAAAATCAAAGCTTTCTTACAAAATGCTCTCAATGGAGTCAGTGACCCTCTGCTTGATCGAGGAAGCACAGATACCCAAATTGGCACTGCCTTAAGACCAGGTATCAATGCTGATGCCATTCTTAATGTTAATACCTCTGCTGGTGGTGTAACTATTCTGGGCTCTTCACCAGGTTTTGTCTCTGCTGGTCGTGCACCTATGATGATCAGTTTTCCGGGTCAGCTTGATGCTCTAGGAAACTTTACTTTTAATGTTATGGACCCTGTCGTTTCGTCGTCCATGGGTGGGGCTCATATTGGTGGGTTGCCCGATTCTGTGTTTACTTTCAACGTTGGAACTACAGAATTTACTGCTAACCAATCCTTGGATGTCAGAAACAACTTTGTCAGAGCAATTTCAGAATCACCAGACGAAAACCAAACAGTATTCCGGATGCTTGGTATTGTCATCAATCCTGATGATTCCTCTAGCGTTACTTCTGCTGGAGTTACTCCTGAGAGTGTTCCTACCGGTCAAGTGCCAATAATTTCTCTTCCTGGAGGTGTGATGAGAGGTTCTATGCCAGATCGATAATCAGGGTAAGCGCCAGAAAAATCGCCAATTCTTAATTGTTAATTGCCATTCTTATTATGACAGCCCCCCGATCAAGCTCGGGGGGCTAATAATAATATTTCAGGCAAGCATCAATGCCTTAGCCTTTAGTAGTAACGGCTGCGGCTAACACCGTCATTGGGCTTGTGAATGATGAAGCTGAGAACT
>NZ_JAAHHZ010000196.1:0-9508 GCF_010672005.1 Moorena sp. SIO4A5
CTACTCCCTACTCCCTACTCCCTACTCCCTACTCCCTACTCCCTACTCCCTACTCCCTACTCCCTACTCCCTACTCCCTACTCCCTACTCCCTACTCCCTACTCCCTACTCCCTACTCCCTACTCCCGACTCCCTACTCCCGACTCCCGACTCCCGACTCCCTACTCCCTACTCCCTACTCCCTACTCCCTACTCCCTACTCCCTACTCCCTACTCCCTACTCCCTTTATTATATTTTTGATTAATGACTGATTCTGTAGGGTTTCCCGAAGCCCTTGTCCCTATTTATGTCATGGCTTCAAGCCTACTTTTTATCTTAGTCATTGAAGCGTTTTTAGTCAGAGACAAACGAGCTTGGAGTATTCCCGCCCTGGCGGTGTATGCCACTATTGGAGCCTGGTATTTTGTAGAACTATTTTACACCCCTGAAAATTTTCTGCAGTTTGATTCATTAATACTAGAATACTGTTATTGGCAAATAATTACTTTTTTAATCACTTTTCGCCTAGTAATCCCTTCCCTTTCTCGCCGATTCCTTAAAAACTACCATACTGCTTGGAAATTTACTGCCTTTAATCCTGAGCAACTTTTAATAGTTTTAGCTTTTGTTTGGCTATGTTTATTAGGATATGGTGTTAGCCGTCTCAACGGCGATATTTTCACTGCTTTATTTCCACTTGGAGCTCGTGTGGGACGGCAGATGTGGGGAAGAGCCGCTGCTGCTGGTGGTGATGGATTTATCGTTTCTTCCGCAGCCTATGTTTATACCCTAGTTTGTGCCTTCTTTGGCGTGCTTTTGCCCCTCCCAATGGGCCGTCAATTGAAGACATTAAATCTTTTGCTTGTCTTGATTGTACTGCCCTATTTTATTTTTATGGGAGCCCGTAACCAACTTCTAGCAGTGATTATGCCAGGCTATTTTAGCTATGCGTTATTTTCCCCAGATCCGCTTTGGAAAAAGGTGTTAATTAGCATGGCTACTTTTTGGGCTATTAATGAATTGCTGACGTTAATTATTACTTATCGTAACATTGGTTTTAATGAATTATTTAATCCAGATGTTGCCCCGCAATTCCAAGAAGAAGTAGAGGAAGAAGGGCACTTGGGATTAAATATGCTAGAAGAGCTATGTTATATCAATCAATTTTACCAAGAAGGAAGCCTAAAGTTAACGTACGGAGGTCGCTATTTAGCAGAAGCAGCTAATATAATTCCTAGGGCAATATGGGCTAATAAACCTCTAATTGGAATTGATTATGCTATCTTAAGGGGATTTGGTGGTGCTGATAATGACATTGGGGTATTTGCTACGGTTTCAACTGGATTAATTGGACAAGGCTTTTTTAATTTTGGTCCTATTTTGGGACCAATGGGTGCAGCGGTTTTAATGGCTAGCTGGGTGAGTTTTATGAGTAGGCTTTGGAAGCAGCAATATTCCACCTTGCGGTTAGGATTATTTCTAATTTGTTTAGGGCTAACGTTTAACTTAGGTCGAGAATTTACTCTACTGGTATTATGGCCTGCTTTGTTTGGATATCTGTTTGTGCTGATGGTAGAACGCTACGGATCCAAAAAAGCTAAGGGAAGATTTATGTCTACGTCGTAAGCTTTATAAACTAAATTTAATTATCAAAAAAATTACTATAAATATATTTGTTTTCCAAAATGAAGCAACGATTTATTACATTAGATGCAGTTAAGGTATTTGCTGCTATTTCCATCGTCTGGCTTCACACAGTTAGTTCGCCTCAACTTGGCTTTACCTCTGTGCTAGGAAGGTTTGCTGTACCTTTTTTTACCTCTACAGCTGTTTTTATTATTTTTACTAAAGTAATCAAAAAACCAACAGTTAGTTTTACTGACTACACCATTAGCCGATTCAAGAGAATTTATATTCCTTTCTTAATCTGGTCGATTTTATATTTGTTAATTAGATATTTAAATTGCTGGATTACAAATTTGTGTACAAGTATTAATATTAAGTTAGAGTTTTTATGGACAGGAACTACCCATCATCTTTGGTTTCTACCTTTTATATTAGTAGTATCTTTGATAACATTTTTATTGGCGAAGTTCGCTTATAAGCATCCTAAAACTCAATCCTGGTTAGCAGTAATAGCATTAATTACTGGAATAGTAGTCTTAATCAAACCTAACTATAACTTAATCAATCAACTTGGCTATACAGTTTCTTTATCCTATCAGGCACTCCCAGCAGCACTATGGGGTATTACAGTTGCCGTTGTGGATAATTTATTTAATCTAAGAGAAAAAAATAATTTTAAATTTTTGCCACTGTCATGTATAGTTATAGCGATTGTTTTTACTATATTAATGTTACTCCAGGGTCGTAACTTGTTCTGGGAAAATTTAGCAGGAATATGTCTGTTGGTCTTTGCTATTACTTTTAAAAATGATAAGTTTATAGTTCTAGATAAAATTGCTGCTTTTGGTAAATACTCTTATGGAATTTATCTTATCCATATTCTGTTTGTTGAGGGTCTTCAGGATATAGCAAATTTATTTAACATCTCAGGAACTATAGTTCTAGATCTAGGCGTATTTTTGCTATCGCTAATGCTCACCATGCAGACGATTTTCATACTGAGAAAATTCAATCTACAAGAATGGCTTGGTACCTAAGACAAAAAGTAACAGCCAATTATGCTTTAATCTATAACTAATTTAGCTTAACTCAAGTGCTCAAAATCGCAGTATTGTTTACTAACTATGGCCCCTACCATATTGCCCGTGTCAGTGCTTTGCACCAGCATTGTCATAAAATAGGCTGGAATGTAGTTGGTATAGAATTGGCAAGAGCCGAAGCTGACTATGCCTGGAAAGCTAATTTACAAAATCTTCCATTTCCGCTTATTTCTGTTGTCAGCGATCGACAGCGAGAGGAGGTAAAATTTTATCAATTACTCCCAAAACTTTACTCTACCCTAAGGAAGGTTCAGCCTGATGTGGTGGTGATTGCTGGCTATTTTGAATCAGCCATGGTTGCCACTTTAGTATGGAGTTTATGGCACGGTAAACTACCAATTCTGCTTTCGGAGACTACAGAAACAGATTTTACTAGAGCCTGGTGGCGTGAAACGATAAAGCGATCGCTACTTAACCGGTATAAATCGGCTTTAGTGGGCGGAAAACCACAAAAACGTTACTTGATAAAATTAGGACTACCTAAGGAAGCCATTTTTTGCGGCTATGATGTCGTAGGTAATGATGCTTTCCATCCCGACAAAATTAAATCTCTGGCACCTCCTTTAAAAAAGCCCTACTTCCTGACTATCAATCGCTTTATCCCTAAGAAAAATCTCCCTTTTGTAATTTCAGCCTACGCTACCTATCGCCAACTAGCTAAAGACAGGGCTTGGGATTTAGTCCTGTGTGGGGATGGTTCAATGCGCTCTCAACTTGAGCAACAGATTAAAGACTTAGGGTTGACTAAGGTTATTCATCTAACTGGTTTTTTACAACAACAAGAACTTCTGCCTTATTTTGCTCACGCTGGCTGCTTTATCCATGCTAGTACTCACGAACAATGGGGATTAGTTGTGAATGAAGCTATGGCAGCTGGCTTACCAGTGGTAGTGTCTAATCGCTGTGGCTGTTTTGAAGATTTAGTAGTTGAAGGTATCAATGGATTTGGTTTTAATCCCGATGATAAGGAACAGCTAACTAAGTTAATGTTCAAGGTAAGTTCAGGGGAAATTGACCTAGACAAGATCAGTCAAGCAGCCCTGGAACACATCCAGAAATTCTCTCCCGACTATTTTGCTCAAGGGTTGATCAAAGCTGTTGAATACGCCTTAGCTAATCACTAATTACTGATGAAACTTCTGATTGTTATTCCTGCTTTAGGCGCTGTCTATGGGGGTACATCTAAATGCGTAGTGGAACTAGCTCAAGCATTGGGTAACTTAGGCATTACTGTTGACCTGGTAGCCACTAATGCTAATGGTTCTGAGGTGATAGAAGCCCCTGTCAAAACCTGGTTACCTAAAACTAATTATCGCCTACAGTTTTTTCCTTACAAAGGGATTGGAGACTACAAATTTAGTTTTTCTCTGAGTAAGTGGCTATACCAACACATCGGCGATTATGACTTAGTCCAAACTAATGCGATTTTTTCAGTTCCTAACCTAGCTGCTTACTGGGCTTGTCAATGGTATAATATCCCTTATGTTATTATCCCCCACGGCATGCTTGACCCTTGGGCACTTTCCTACAAAGCCTTAAAAAAACGCATCTATTACAACCTATTAGAAAAGCCTGCTCTCCAAAATGCTAGCGCACTGCAAATGCTAGCCTCTACGGAAGCGGAACAAATTAAACCCCTCAACCTCAAAACTCCTGTTACTATTGCCCCTAACGGCATCCACCGTCAAGACTTTGAACAACTCCCTAATCCTGAACTTTTTTATCAACAGTTTCCAGCTACTCGTAACAAAACTCTGATTCTTTTCTTAGGACGTATCGACCCCAAAAAAGGATTAGACTTGCTAGCCACAGCTTTTGGTAAAATACACTCTAAATTTTCCGACACTCACCTAATTCTTGCTGGTCCTGATAACATTGGTTTCTTACCTACAGCTAAAGACTACTTTGCTAATGCAGGTTGTCTGGATGCTGTTACCTTTACAGGGATGCTAACAGGCTCTCTTAAATATGCTGCCCTTGCTGCTGCTAATATTTACGTCGCTCCATCCTATTCTGAAGGGTTTAGTATGTCTGTGCTGGAAGGTATGGCTTCAGGTTTACCTTGTATTATTACCACAGGCTGCAATTTTCCAGAAGCTGCTACTGCAAACGTTGCCCATGTAGTTGATATTGATGCTGAGGCTATTGCCAATGCTTTAACCCAGTGTTTGCAATTTCCCCAACAAGCCAAAGAGATGGGAACTCGCGCTCGTCAACTCATCTTTGAACAATACACCTGGGATTCCATAGCAAAAAAATTGATTCAAGTCTATACAGCTATCATCCAAAATATATCTTGGAAGTCTAAACTATGAATTTTATGTACTTTGTTGATAACTTTTATAATAAATCCCCCAAGTTAAGAATATTATTAATGAAGCTTATTTATGGTAGCCAAGATATTTTGGTAAACCTGTTTGGTTTGGAGTTATACATTAATAGCCTTAGAGAAAATGGGTATTTTAGAGCTTCCAGAATGGTTTTGAAAGGTAGCCTGCTTCGGGATGAAGTATCAATTTTATTAAATATATCTAGTTTGCTTAGAGATGGAGATACTTTTGTTGATGTAGGAGCAAATATTGGTTTGTTTTCATCGGTCATTGCTAGAGCTTCAAAATTCACAAATCTGCAAGGTATTTATGCATTTGAAGCAAATAATGAGACTTTTAAAAGGCTGGAAATAAATTCTAAAACACATGGTTTTGAAGCTTTTAACATTGGTATCTCAAATCAAGAATGTGAGTTAATGTTTGTCGATGGTGCTGTTTCCCACGTATTTACAACCACGAAAACTGCATCAAGATATAATATAAACTCAAAAACTACTTTAGTGAAATGTAATTCTCTAGATCAAATTAATATCAAAGGAAATTCCATAATTATAAAGATTGATGTAGAAGGACAAGAATTAGCGGTATTAGAAGGTGCTCGTTCTTTTTTTGAAGCTCAAAGAGTTAAAGCTATATATTTAGATGGATTCGCGAATCAAACAGCAGTATTAGATTTTTTATATAAATATAATTTTTATTTATTTGATGGTAGAACACTGAAAGAAACTAATGGTAATATATTTTCTTTACTTGCTGTTCATGAGGCATATGCGAGTCCAAAGCTAAGAAATAAGAAGTGTGAGGGTTGATTATTAATATGCTTCATAATATTACCCCACTCATTCTCACCTACAACGAAGCGCCCAATATCCAACGTACCCTTCAACACCTTACCTGGGCAAAGACAATTGTTGTAATTGATAGTTACAGCACCGATGAAACCTTAGAAATTATTAAATTATATCCTCAAGTTCAAGTATTTCAGCGAAAATTTGACACCCACGCAACACAATGGAATTACGGTCTAGAACAAGTAACCTCTGAATGGGTACTGTCATTAGATGCTGATTACAGTGTCACCGATGATTTAATAGCTGAAATAAAAGCTTTACAAACGGATACAGAAATAAATGGCTATTTTGCCAAATTCAAATATTGTGTTTTTGGCAAACCCCTTCGAGGAACGATACTTCCCCCTCGTCAAGTTTTATTTCGCAAAGACAAATCAACGTATATTGATGATGGTCACACCCAGCTTTTGGAAGTTAATGGCAAATCAGCAACACTCTCTTCCTACATTCATCACGATGACCGCAAACCTTTAAGCCGATGGTTGTGGGCCCAAGACCGATACATGATAATTGAAGTCAAAAAACTAACCCAGACCCCAGATAATGAAATTAGTTTAGGTGACCGAATTCGCAAACAAAAAATTATTGCTCCCTTTATTATCCTGTTTTACTGTCTGATTCTGAAGGGCGGAATTTTCGATGGTTGGCATGGTTGGTATTACGCATTTCAACGGATGCTGGCGGAAACTATTTTATCTATTCGGTTGATTGAATTTGAGAAATTACAGAAGCAGTAAATTTTAACCATTGTCAAATAGGGAATTAAGAATTAAGAATTAAGAATTAAGAATTAAGAATTAAGAATTGAGAATTAAGAATCGGGAGTCGGGAATCGGGAGTGTGGGGAGATGGGGAGATGGGGAGATGGGGAGATGGGGAGATGGGGAGATGGGGAGATGGGGAGATGGGGGGAACCCTCAAGACCGGACTGGATCCCCAAGACTCTTCTACTCCGAAGTCCCTACTCCCTACTCCCTACTCCCTACTCCCTACTCCCTACTCCCTACTCCCTACTCCCTGCTCCGAAGTCCCTACAACTCAACCTACGGGAAAATCCTTGTATTGAGCCATGAAACGAAACTTATCGTCACGCCGACGTTTCACCAATAAACCTGGCTTTAGCTACCCTCGCAAAACCCTAGGCAAAATGCGGGTAGCATTTACCTTTAGCATCCTATGTATTGCTGTTAGTTTTATTCCCATTCGCTTAGGGCTCGCCCATCTCCAATCCCCTACTCCTGAGGTGATTCTGACCCTCGGTGGAGATATCACACGGGAAAAATTTACAGCTGAGTTTGCTCAGCAACATCCTAACCTTGATATTTGGGTCTCTTCTGGAGTGCTTATCCCACAAGCCCAAAAGGTCTTTCGGGAAGCAGGTATTCCTGATCAGCGAGTAAATCTTGATCGGCGTGCTATGGATACGGTCACCAACTTTACCTCCCTGGTTCAAGATTTCCAAACCCATGATATCCACCATGTCTATCTAATTACCTCAGACTTTCATATGCGTCGGTCGATTGCGATCGCCTTCTTTATTTTCGGCAGTCACGGTATTGCCTTCACTCCTGTCGCCATTCCTTCCCAGCGGCCTGAGGAATCCTGGCTGCGAGTGGCACGGGATGTAGGACGCTCAGTGGTTTGGATTATCACTGGTCGTACTGGAGCCAGTCTTCATTATTATTTGCGAGCGTAATTGAGAATTAAGAATTAAGAATGAAGAATGAAGAATGAAGAATGAAGAATGAAGAATGAAGAATGAAGAATGAAGAATGAAGAATGAAGAATGAAGAATTGAGAATGAAGAATCGGGAATCGGGAGTCGGGAGTCGGGAATCGGGAGTCGGGAATCGGGAATTAAGAATGTAGAATTAAGAATGTAGAATTTGGAATTCTGCATTCTGACAGATAATCTACCCTACGCGAATACCAAAGGCGAACAACATTTTTGAATGTAGAATTTGGAATTATACATTCTAGATTCTGCCTTCTGGCTTCTGCCTTCTACATTCTAGATTCTGCCTTATAGATTATCAATTCTCAATTCTACATTCTTAATTCTTAATTCTTAATTCTACATTCTACATTCTTATAATCTACCCTACGCGAATACCAAAGGCGAACAACATTTTTGAATGTAGAATTTGGAATTATATATTCTAGATTCTGCCTTCTGGCTTCTGCCTTCTTCATTCTAGATTCTGCCTTATAGATTCTAAATTCTTAATTCTTAATTCTTAATTCTACATTCTACATTCTTATAATCTACCCTACGCGAATACCAAAGGCGAACAACATTTTTGAATGTAGAATTTGGAATTATACATTCTAGATTCTGCCTTCTGGCTTCTGCCTTCTACATTCTAGATTCTGCCTTATAGATTCTAAATTCTAAATTCTAAATTATACATTCTAAATTCTGCCTTATAGATTCTAAATTCTAAATTCTGCCTTATAGATTCTAAATTCTAAATTCTAAATTATACATTCTAAATTATACATTCTAAATTCTTAATTATACATTCTACATTCTACATTCTTAATTCTTAATTCTGACAGATGACCTTCAACCAAACCAATATATGACTCTTGACTTAAGTAAACCACCAGCCTTAGATTTAGCCCCCTTAGTTGATTTACGCAAATACGACTCGTCTCAATTTGACCGAGGGCGTCCCAGTTGGTTAGTCTTAATCTGGTGGTTGGTGCAAGCGATCGCATTTCCCTTAAGTCTTCATAACTTCAATGGTTTCCGCCGATGGCTGCTACAACTATTTGGAGCCAAGATTGGTACTAATGTCATCATTCGACCCACGGCTCGTTTTACTTACCCCTGGAAAGTAGAAGTTGGTGACTACAGTTGGATTGGGGATGATGTAGTTTTCTACAGTGTCGATCGAATTCGCATTGGTAGTCATTGTGTTATTTCGCAAAAATGTTACCTCTGTACCGGTAGTCACGATATCAAAGACCCAAGATTTGGGTTAATCACAGGTGAGATTCATGTTGGTAACGGAGCCTGGATTGCCACCGATTGCTTCGTTGCGCCCGGTGTCCAAATTGGAGCCAATGCCGTAATTGGTGCTCGCAGCAGTGTGTTTAGTAATATCCCAGAGCAGCAAGTATGCTGGGGGACACCAGCACGTGCTCGCTATCGACGGGAAATAGGGAGTAGGGAGTAGGGAGTAGGGAGTAGGGAGTGTGGGAAGTGTGGGGAGTGTGGGGAGCTGGGGAGCTGGGGAGATCGGGAGATGGAGAGCTGGGGAGATCGGGAGATGGGAAGTTTGGGGAGATGGGGAGTCAGATCTTTGAGAACTGCTATAGTGGTAAACAATTCGTGATTTTAGATCCTGTTACCTTTACCAGACCGTAGCGAAACCACTACATCTTTATCACTACCTTCAAAATGACACTCAACAGCATCTCGAACCATCGTTCTCAGCTCATCTAACGTGTCTGCTTGAGTAAATATAGATTCTCCTAAAGCTCTGGCTGTATAACCCCCTTCCGGATCTTCCTCAACCAAAAACACAACTTCGCTCATGTTCATGACTCCCCCATTGTTGTCTATCGTTATTATTGCATAGGGAACAGGGAGTAGGGAGTAGGGAGTAGGGAGTA
>NZ_JAAHHZ010000197.1:0-9505 GCF_010672005.1 Moorena sp. SIO4A5
TACCGTTCTTCAGGTCAGAGTACCACCAGATAAAATTGTCAGAATAGGTGAGGAAATTTGGCTGTCTATAGACCCAGAGAAGATTCATTTATTTAACCCCCATGATGGGATGGCAATTCCTAAGTCTATTAGCTAAGCGATCAGTAATCAGTAATCAGTAATCAGTAATCAGCTGTCAGCGATCAGCGATCAGTAATCAGTAATCAGTAATCAGCTATCAGCTCATGGGCTATGTCACAGGCTGGAAGCCTGTGCCACACTACTTGAGGTGCTTTTGAATAAAATATGCTGACCACTGACAGCTGAATGCTGAATGCTTAGCAAGGCATAGACTAGATTTTGCCCTAGTTGTCGGAAACTTCTGCTCTCGAAGGCAGAGGAATTGATCCAAACAGGATTATAACGTTAGTTCCTGGTTCGGATCCCCCTAAATCCCCCTTAGTAAGGGGGACTTTTGCGTGGAATTTCCTTCTTTTCTGACGACTCCCGACTCCCGATTCCCGACTCCCGATTCCCGATTCCCGATTCCCGATTCCCGATTCCCGATTCCCGATTCCCGATTCCCGATTCCCGACTCCCGATTCCCGATTCCCGACTCCCGACTCCCGACTCCCGATTCCCGACTCACTACTCCCTACTCCCTACTCCCTACTCCCTACTCCCTGCTCCCTCAAAAATATTTTTTTACAAAACTTTTCAAAATATGCTATAATATAATAATTTTTGTGCTACAATAAAATTGTCCCCGTTAAAATTGACGGCAAGAGCCAGCCTAACGATCTTCCTTGGGCGAAGGCTGGCTCTGGGTCCCACTTAACTGGCAAGATGCCAGTTCTACGAAGGAGATACATTTATTATGTACTATGGTAGAAACCTATACCCATGGGTAATGGTTAGGCTATTGCCACCCATGGCACCAGTGGTTTTCGCTCGGTTCGACAACCTTTGTGATGCCAAGAGGTATGTGCAGCCTCTTAAACGGCTCATCCCTGATGCTAAGTTCCTTATTTTTTTGGATATTAGTCTGCCTATGGATCAAGAATAATAGGTAGTTAAGGAATGAATAAGAGTAGAGTGGGCATCCTGCCCGCTCGAAAATAAGGAGGAAACTGGCAAGATGCCAGTTCCACCCAAGATGCCCATTCCACAAAACTATTAAAATCATTCCATTCCACGAGCAACGCCCGAAAATAAGGAGGAAACTGGCAAGATGCCAGTTCTACGCAAGATGCCAGTTCCACCCAAGATGCCCATTCCACCAAGATGCCCGTTCCACAAAACTTTTAAAATCATTCGATTATTAACCCCCACACTAGGTGGTCGCAAAGTGCTCCCGCAGCAAATCGTGGATGAATCGATAGCGTCCACCCACTTGCTTGATCAGGCGGCGTTCTGTGGCATAGCTCAGGAAATGGGCGTAATTCCAGGGGATTGAACCACTGCGCCAGAGAATGAGGCGGAGGACGAAGTGCTGAATCACTGGTATGCCAGCACATGAAAAACCCAAGAACATTGCCATCCCAGAAGCAAAAATTAACATCCTGACTGGTTCAACATTCTCTGCTGAAACTAGACTAAGTGATACAAAAAATAATAAAGTTACAGGCAAAATAATTAAACTAATAATAACGGTATTTTTAGCAGATTCTTTAATCCCCTGATTCGGTTTATTTCGTGTTTTTATTTCTTCTACAGTCAGCCCATTAATCAGCCCATAAGTCAGCCCAAAAATCAGCCCATTAATCAGCCCATTAATCAGCCCTCCAATTATTATATTAATCAGCCCTCCAGTCACCCCTTCATGTGTTACATAAATAATCAGCCCAAAAATCAGCCCAAAAATCATATATCCAATCGTTGTTTTTCTTTGTTTCCATGAAAGTTTTATAGTTTCAAAAAGATTTATATTATTCATGTCATCAGGATCAGTAATTACCCCAAATTTTAGCCTAATAAGCACAAATTCTAGCACAAATTCTAGCACAACAAGCAGCCCAATAATCAGCCCAATAATCAGCCCAATAATCAGCCCAATAATCAGATTACGCCCAAAACTCAGCCCAATAATCAGCCCAAAAATCAGCCAAAAACTCAGCCCAAAAATCAGCTTATACAACCATTTTTCTCTAGAAGTAGTCAACATATCAGGCTGCATTTTTTCAATCAAAAAGTCGGTTTGTTGTCGCTCTTTCAATTGTTTAGCAAGCCAGGCTAACCAGCGCCTAGTCTCCTCTTCTGAATAACCTCGACTGTCATGCTTTTCCTGTAGTTTACGGTCAATGTAATTCTTAAATAACGTTTGACGGCATTGGTTCTGATAGTCTTCCTTTGCCTTAGGATCTTTAAAATGTCTCTTTTCTGGCTTCAACCCATTTCCATATGGATAAGCACGGGGAATCAAATGCAATAGTAAGGGCATTCTGGCTAACTCTAGCAACCCATCTGAATCTTGCTGAATTCCTTGCCAGAGGGGACCCTTGAACCCCTTTAAATAATTTTCTATCTGCTCATCCGTCAAAGGTTGCAAACAGACTTTTCCGCGCATATCCAGAATTTGCTCACCGGCTTCATACTCTTCTTCACGACAGCAGACCACAATTTGAGGAACGTGTTTGACAAACTGATTTAATTGCTGAACACATAACCTCTGCCGCTCTAAGCCCAACTCATCCAAACCATCCAGAAGAGGTAACAACTGACCGGTGGTAATCCACTCCTGAGTAATGGCTTCGGGGAGAGTATAACGAAACTTTAAATAAGCTGCTAACCATTCAGCAATGGGCTGGTCATCTTTCCAATCAGAAAGTTCAGCAATAATTGGAATCGGTTGGTTTTCCTGCTGCTGGGCACGTGTAATTAAATCCTTGGCCAAATCCAACAGCATGGTGGTTTTTCCAGAACCGGGGGCACCGAGAATCAACAGTTTCCCGGCAATATGCTTTTGGTTAAATACCTCAATAACCTTTTGACCTGGTTGAGATTCTGTCGTTACTCCCCAGAAAGGTACTGCCAGGTACTTGGGTAACCATTCCGGCAATGAACGAGAATTGCTAGGATTCACAGTATTTTTTTCCGGACGATCCAGTTGCTCCCTTTGGTCTGGCATCACCAACTTAATCAAGTGGTGATTGTCCAGGGAGTAATAAAGGTAATTGTTAACGTCTGCTGCTATTTCTGCTAGCAAGCGTTGTCGCCATCGCTGTAAATTTTCCGGTGGAATTTTTTTAGGGATTTGAGTTTGTTTTCCTGGTTTAGTTGTGAGCAAATACCCAATTATAGGTAGAGCCAATAAGTAACCAATACCTAAAATCCAGTAGACTTGTTGGAACCACTCCGTATCCTGTTGTGCTGATTTTTGAGAAACTAAATTTTCTGCTTCATGAGCTAAGAATCCATAAACTATTACGCATACAGCAATTACTAGAATTTTGCGAAAGAGAGTTTTTTGCTGGTCAAAGCGATTGATCAAAAGTCCGACAATACAGGTAAGTAGTCCTAGTAGTAACTGGAGTAGTCTTTGAAGGACGTTGGGATTGGTCAGAAGTTCAGCAAGGTTCATCTGTGAAGCGACCTCTGTTTTATCACTATCTTAAATTTTAACGAATTAGCGTCGAGAGAGCCAATAATATAGCAATTATATGTGCCATGAGGGACAAATAGATCCCCCTAAATCCCCCTTATCAAGGGGGACTTTGAGGTTGAGAAGCGTACCTCATAAATCCTAGAAACGCTATATCAAGTCTGCTTGAATATCCATAATTAAGGAGAGGGTGGGGAGATAGGGAGATGGGGAGATTTTTATTAAGCGATGCAGCGCGGTCTTGGGGGTTTCCCCCATGAGCGACTGCATCAAGACAGGATAATTATCCTGATTTGATCTAAAAAATTAAATAGTCTAGGTAGTTTGATAAAACAGGAAAGTGGGTCGAGTGTGGTAAGTGGGGGGAGTGCGATCGCACTCAAAGTCCCCCTTATTAAGGGGGATTTAGGGGGATCCCTTTGTACCTTATGGGAGATATAATGGCTATAAAACATCTAAGGAGATTTGTATGAACGCAGAGTTTACCGCCATCATTGAGGCAGCAACAGAAGGAGGATATTGGGCGATTTGTCCTGAAATTCCTGGTGCGAATGGTCAAGGAGAAACGGTTGAAGAAGCAAAAGAAAGCTTGAAGAATGCAATTCACTTAATTTTTGAAGATCGTTTAGCTGATAGTCGTCGAGGACTACCCAAAGAAGCAATCGAGGACAAAATTTCTATACACTGGCGGTGCGTTACGGGACGGGCTATCCTAACCTTGGCTACGAAGTGAAAAATCAGGGCTAGCCCATCCCTAACGCACCCTACGCACTCACGCCAACAGCTATAAGCTATCACCATCATCGAGCAATTGCTGAAGATTTTCCAGTTTCAATAGGTCTTCTCGATTGACTACATCATCACTAATTTCAAGGATAGGATTTGCTGAGGAAAGGTTGTTGTTGAACAGATTTTTAATTTCTGTTTCACCCAGAAACCTTCCTTGCTCAAAGAACCGTTGACTGCTATTTGTACTATCAACAAAGAAGCCAAATGACTGTTGGGGAAATTTGAAGTCAGATGGCAATGACTGAGCCTGGACATTAGAGACGATGCCAGCAGTTAAGGAAACAACTGTCAAAGCTAGGGTTGTCTGTTTCCCAAACCTGGGAAGGATCTTAGTTAGGGTCGGTTTCATGATGTTATAGCGCTACGCGCAAGTCAGAAGTTAGAAGTCAGAAGTCAAAAGTAAAAAAAAATACCAATTCAAGTAGGGTGGGCAAAGTAATATTATCTAGAAGAGTAATTTGAACGCAACGGTTTTTGCCCACCCTACAAGCTAGCTACAAATTCAAGTAGGGTGGGCAAAGTAATATTATCTAGAAGAGTAATTTGAACGCAACGGTTTTTGCCCACCCTACAGGCTACTTATATTGAATCCAAATATTTTGCTAGCAATTCCGGAATATAGTCATAGCCATCTACGCCAATGACAGCAATAATTTTTGACCGTTGCTGTGCCAAAAGGGTTTGGAAGCCTTCTTGCCCCATTTGTCCTTGCAAAATACTTAATAAACCAGCTGGTTTGCGCCAATCCTCAGACCCAATTTGCTCTAATAGATAGGCTCCTAAACTAGCGGTATAAATCACTTTCTGCCAATCTTGCTGGCTGTAGCAAGCTTGGGCTAGGTAGGCCAAATTCACTCCTTGTAGGTACAAATCCCCAGAAAATTGGGCGGCTTGCCAGCCTTGTTCTAAAAATGCGATCGCTTTTTGATACTGCTCGACCACGACATGGGCAATTCCCAAACTACTGAAACACAAAGCTTGACTTTGCCCAACCCCATAACTCCCTGCTGGAGAATCCCCCAATCGTTCTAACAATAATCGACCTTGTTCTAGATAGTGAATAGCACTCTCATACACCTCTAGTTCTGCTTGTTGGCTATCCTGAGCTTGAAACACTTCACTGTAGCCGAAATTCACCAGAGCATTCGCTTCCCCTAACCGGTCTCCAGCTTGACGAGCCAGTATTAATGCTCGTTGACTATAGTTAATGGCATCAGCATAATTCTCTTCCTCCACACAAATCCGACTGAGGTGATTGAAATTAGCAATTTCACAGAGTTTATCCCCAGCCTCACGGGCAATCTCTAAAGCTTCCTGATGGAAGCTATTGGCTTGGTCATAGGCTCCTTGAGACCAAAGGGAATAACCCAACAAGGTTAGAATCCTGGCTTTCTCCTCGGTTCGGTCTACTTGCCGCAGGGGTTCATCTAGGTAATTCAGGGCATCTTGGAGATAGTTGCCGCTAAAGTTAGCAAACACACCACCGTAGAGAGGGAAGTAGTCCCGTTGGGCAAAGGTGCGCAGAATTTGCAGACAAACCTGAAAACAGCCATTTGCAATGGCATTTCCGTTGCTACTAATTGCTGTCTGGTTCAAAACATTAGCTAACCTAGACCAAATCACAGCAAATACGATAAAGGTAGAAATCGATAACTTTGCTCCCATCTTGGAGTCATATACCATTTTATCGAACCAATTCACCAGTCCTCGCTGCAAGCACTGGAGAATCACAGCCAATTCCACCCAAGCTTCTAGTTCCAAACTCGGCTGAGTATCTGCCCATTCATGGAAGGATTGATTCAGCGCTAGACTTTCAAATAAAGACTGGGGTAACGGGCTCTGAACCTTTTTCCCCCACAGCCCCCAAGGGCCACGCTGTTCCGGAGTACCCTCAAATCCCAGTGAGCCTCGACTTTGGTCATAAATCCAACTGACCAGATAATCTTCCAAGCGTTGCCAAGATGCCAAACCCGCCGTAATCCCAGCCGCCAGTTGTCCAAGGTCTTTAGCAGTATCAGATTCAGAAGCTTGTTGTGCCTGTTGCTTTAGGGGTTTAGCCAGGCTCGCCAGTTGTTGTAACGTCAGCGGTGGTTGTTGATTGGGGTCAATCACTCGCAATAAAGCCGTAAAGCGCTCAGCTGGTTCAGCAGTAGTAATGAATTGAATAGCGCTAGTGATAGTTTCTGAAACTCGGTTTTCTTCCTGCCACTGTTCCCATTCACCACGAATGGTATTAAGCGCCCTGAGTTGACGGATTGCCTTGGCTTGCTTCAATTCACTCTTAGGATTGTCTACTTCTGCCTGAGTCATATCGAAGCGCTGATCAAGGCAACGTTCAAAAATTTCCCCGGTGCCAACCGTAACCCCCTTGACCAACATCTGATAGACCTGGGATTTAGAACGGATCTTCCCCTTCAGGGTAGTTTTGACAATGTCATCGATTAACTCAAAATAGCGATCGCTCAATCCCATCTCGTTAGACATAACCTTTTGCCTGATCAGTGCCCACTTTTCTCAAAAATAGCTCAAAATCACCATAGACTTCTGGCAGGTCTAGTTAAGCATCAACATGATTCGGCAATGTTACAGTAAACAAAGTCCCCTTACCCAACTCAGACTTAACGTTGATTGTTCCTTGATGAGCTTCGAGAATTCGTTTGGAAAGATATAGTCCTAAACCACTACCTGAGCGTTTGTGGCTACCCTGGCGAAACCGTTCAAACAACTCTTTTTGGTCTTCTGGGGATATACCAAAACCAGTATCTTCCACCTCAATCACCACCAACGACTGATGCCCTTCACTAGTGTTGGGACTATTCCTCAGACGAACGGTCACAGAACCGTTGTCAGTGAATTTAATCGCATTTCCCAGCAAATTCATGAACAGTCGGTGCAGTTCTAAGCGATCGCCCATCACTATCGAGTTAACTTCCTTCGGTGTCTGATAGTCCAAAGACAGTTTTTTATCACGAGCTAGGGCAGACAGTTCTTGGATGACTTCCTCAATAACCTGTTCCACAGGGATGGCAGAGAAAGACAAATACTTCCGACCGGCTTCATAGCGATAGACTTCTAGTAACGTATTCACCATAGTCAGCAAATTGTGGTTACTGCGAGTCATGGTGACTATGGCTTCGAGCACTGGGGGTGAAATTTCTCCCAAAGCTCCCTGCTGCATAAGGTTTAGGATGCGATCTGCTGCTACTAAGGGGGTGCGCAAGTCATGGGTAAGCCGAGAGACAAAATCTTCTCGTTGCCGAGCAATTTCATCCCGTTCATCCACACTATGCTTGAGGCGCAAAAGCGATCGCACTCTGGCCAGCAATTCATCCACTTCTACGGGTTTACGAATAAAATCATCCGCCCCCATATCCAGTCCTTGGACCACACTCGGATGATCATAAGCGGTGATCAACAAAATTGGTATAAACGGTAACTTGGGATTGCTTCGGATGCGCTTGGTTACTTCAAAGCCATCCATTTCTGGCATCATCACATCCAATAGCACCAATTCCGGCGGAGATATCTCTATTTTCTCTAGGGCAACCCGACCATTCTCTGCCAAAGTAATCTCGTACCCCTCTTCTTCTAAAAGCGTCTGCAGTAGAAACAAGTTGTCAGGGGAATCATCCACAGCCAAAATGCGATCTGTTTTGGAAGGGCGGGTTAGAGGTAAAGCATTCATTGAATCATTTCGTTGGTAAGTCAGAAGTGGAAACCCCTGTCATTGATGTATGGGGAGCGGGCTAATTAGTGGGTCGGCAAACCATTGCACACAGCCCCTCAGCAACTTCCCCCTGACACAAACAGCAGCCTGAGTTCGCTTCATTATGGCAAATTGGGCTTTACAGGCAAAGAAAAAATTGCGAATAGCGAAGGTCGTTGAAACCCTTAGGGATTAAAGGCTTAGTCCAATTTTTGATTTTCCTTATTTCTCACGGTCACTATGCAGGGCGTTTCAATTTTTGTAAACTGGAAGGAATGGTTTGACTTTAAACTTAATTTTTTGTAAATTATTCTGGTAACCTATGTGCGACTATGGTAAGATCAGCAGCTTATAAAGCTACATTTGCTGCACCAGTCAAAGCTCCTGAACGCTCTGGTCAAGTTACCCGAAAGCCTTATCCCAACTATAAGGTAATTGTGTTAGACGATGATTTTAACACATTTCAGCATGTTCACGACTGTCTGGTCAAGTATATCCCTGGGATGACAAATGATCACGCCTGGGAACTCACCCATCAGGTTCACAACGAAGGTCAATCCATTGTTTGGGTCGGTCCCCAGGAACAAGCGGAACTCTACCACCAACAGCTTTCTCGTGCTGGCTTAACCATGGCTCCCTTGGAGGCTACATAGTATTATGAGCCAACCCAAAGACGGCAGACTGGTTTGGAATCACTCTACCCACATTCAGGGTCTCATTCCAGTTCTGCAACGACTCACAGATTACCCCGGTATTCAAACCATTACCCCTGCTGTCCTTGGGCGGGCAAGAAGTCACTGTCCTAAATTACAGTTAAAAGTATCAGTGCCAATTCGTGGGGGATTCAAGGTAATTGCCAGGTCTGGTAAAAGCTTTCAAGAGGTGTTCATCCTCACCAACTTGAGTAAGGTCGAACTAGAAAAAGCGATCGCTCAATCACTCAAACGATTAAAACGATAAGTACAAAAGTTGGTTCTACAGGAAGTTTAGAATTAAGAATTAAGAATGTAGAATTAAGAATGTAGAATTTATAATTTATAATTTCGTATCTTCCGTACCTGTTATGCTAAACTGTTAGCTTTTATGACCTCAAATCACTATCATGTATAGCTTTAAGGTTTTGATAATTAATTTTTACTCTAAAATTTTAGCTAAACCCACAACCTCCTTATTATATCAATAAGTTAGATTTTGTTTGTGATAATTTAGCATAATCAAAACGGAAGAGCCCTAATTTATAATTCTGCCTTCTGCCTTCTGCCTTCTGCCTTCTTCATTCTGCCTTCTGCATTCTTAATTCTTAATTCTTAATTCTTAATTCTTCATTCTTCATTCTTCACACGCCCCAATACTGACCCAACTGCTAGAACCATCATCCCAATGCTCTTTTTTCCAAATCGGAGCATTATGCTTCAACGTGTCAATAGCAT
>NZ_JAAHHZ010000198.1:0-9502 GCF_010672005.1 Moorena sp. SIO4A5
CTAACATCATCAACCGCTGCCACCGTTTCTCTTAGGGCTTCAACACTCCCAAGCTCGATGATTAAAGGAGCTAATTGAGGAAGATGGTTAAGAAAATCGGGACGGCTTAGACTAGCTAAACAATCAAGAATTTGTTGCCAACCAGAAAAATCAACCAACGAAGGATTTAAATTCTTGAGCAAGTTTTCTAAGAAAGAGGTTTGGGAAAATCCATTCAGGGTTCTGACGACACTTAAGGCTTCTGGTAACAACACTTCCGGTAAGTAGGGTTCTAAGACCACCAAGGCATTGCCTTGCTGATAATCAGAGCGAATGGCTCTGGCGCAATCTAAGGCTTGGCCTAAAAACACTGGCGGTAAGTGGGGGGCTAAGTCAGTTAAGAGATCGACTCGTTCGTAGTCATTCTCGGCTCTGACACAATCTAAGACTTCTGGTAACACTTCTGGAAAATGGGGGGCTAAGCGGATTAAGGCATAGGCTTGGGAGGATGGACTCCGAATGGCTCTGATGCTATCTAAGGCTTCTGGTAATAGTTCGGGTAAGTGGGGAGCTAAACGGATTAAGGCATTGTCTCGGTGGTATTGATTCCGAATCGCTCTGGCGCAATCTAAGGCTTTTGGTAACAGTTCAGGTAAGTGAGGGACTAAGGCTCCCAAGGCTAAAGCTCGGCAGTATTCATCCCGAAGGGCTCTAGCACAATCTAAGGCTTGCTGTAACAACACATCGGATACGTGGGGGGCTAAGGCGATTAAGGTATTGGTTAGGTAGTATTCATGCCCAATCCCTTTGGCTTCATCTAAAACTTGCTGTAACAACACATCGGGTAAGTGAGGAGCTAAGCCGATTAAGACATCGACTCGCAGGGATTGATAATCAAAGGTTCTGGTGTAATCTAAAACTTGCTGTAACAACACATTTGGTAAGTGGGGAGCTAACCTGATTAAGGTCTTGACTTGGAAGGATTTATCCGGAATGGCTTTGGTAGCATCTAAGGCTTCTGGTAACACTTCGGGGAAGCGGGAGGCTAAGGCAATTAAGACATTGACTGGTGGGTCGTATCTGGGAAGAGCTCTAGTAATTTCTAAGGCTTGGGGTAACAACACTTGAGGTAAGTGGGGCGCTAAGGCTCTTAAGGTCTGGACTCGGTGGTATTCATTCCGAATAGCTCTGGTAATTTCTAAGGCTTGGGGTAACAACACTTGAGGTAAGTGGGGGGCTAAGGCTCTTAAGGTCTGGGCTCGTTGCTTTTCATCCCGAATGGTTCTGGTAACCTCTATGGCCTGGGTTCGGAAAGATTTAGACATTTCCGGTAAGTGGGGAGCTAAGGTGATTGAGGCATGGGCTCGCTGGTCTTGATCCGGAATGTTTCTGGCGAAATCTAAGGCTTCTGGTAACAATTCGGGGAAGTGGAGGGCTAAGCCGATTAAGGCATAGCGTTGCAAGTATTCATCGCCAATCCCTGGGACGTAACGTAAGACTTCTTGGTCTAAGAACACTTCCGGTAAGTCAAAGACAAAGAGGATTAAAGCCTCGGCTCGGTCTTCTTCATCCCCAAGGCCTCTGGCGTAATCTAAGGCTTGGTGTAACAACACTTCCGGTAAATGAGAGGCTAACTCCTTTAAGGCCTCCTCTCGGTCTCCTTTATCCTGAATAGCTTTGGCAGCATCTAAGGCTTCTGGTAACACTTCCGGGAAGTGGGCAGTTAAGGCAATTAAGGCATCGGCTCGCCAGTATTCATCCCGAACTCCCCTGGCAACCTCTAAGGCTTGGGGTAACAATACTTCCGGTAAGTAGGGGGCTAAGTCCTTTAAGACTTGTGCTCGTCGCTTGTGTCGCTCCTCTATATTGTGGATTATATTGTGGATCTTCAATTTTAATTTAAAGAGATAGATTCGCTTGTCTGTACCCTCTAAGGTATCGGCGTGGTCATATTCATGCCCAAGGGCTCTCGCACCATCTAAGGCTTCTGGTAACACTTCCGGAAAGTGAACAGCTAAGGCTCCTAAGGCATCGACTCGGTCTGCTTCATCCGGAATGGCTCTGGCGAAATCTAAGGCTTCGGGTAATACTTCCGGGAACTCGACAACTAAGGCTCCTAAGTCATCGACTCGGTATGTTTCATTCCAAAGAGCTCTGACGGAATCTAAGGCTTCTGGTAATACTTCCGGCAAGTAAGCGGCTAAGGCTCTTAAGGCTCTTGTTCGCTGGTTTCCATCAGGAATGGCTTTGGCACAATCTAAGGCTTCTGGTAATACTTCCGGGAAGTGTGGGGCTAAGTCGATTAAGACATGAGCTCGGTAGGATTCATGCTTAATCTCTCTAGCACAATCTAAGGCTTCGGGTAACACTTGAGGTAAGTAGGGGGCGAAGCCGATTAAGGCTTGTGCTCGGTCCTCTTCATCCCCAATCTCTCTGGCACAATCTAAGGCTTGAGGTAACAACCCTTGAGGTAAGTGGGGCGCTAACCCGATTAAGAAATTGACTCGGTTGAATTCAGCCTTAGTCTCTCTGGCACAATCTAAGGCTTGAGGTAACAACCCTTGAGGTAAGTGGGGGACTAAGGCGATTAAAACATCGACTCGGTTGAATTCAGCCTTAGTCTCTCTGGCACAATCTAAGGCTTGGGGTAACAACCCTTGAGGTAAGTGGGGAGCTAACCCGATTAAAGCATTAGCTCGGTAGTATTCATCCAAAATCCCTCTGGCAACTTCTAAGGCTTGGTGTAACAACAATTGGGGTAAGTGAGGAGCTAAGTCGATTAAAGCATTAGCTCGGTAGTATTCATGGGAAATCCCTCTGGCACAATCTAAAGCTTCTGGTAATAAAGAAGGGGGAAGATACTCACTAATTGCCTTCAAACCTTCTGCTTTATTTTCAGAATCTTTGCTCTGTCGCACATAAGCTAGTGCTTGAGCTGGGGTCCAGATTTCTTTTTCAACTAATGCTCCCATTAACTCTGGACCAATATTTCCAGCCAAGCTGTTGAGGGATGTAGTAATCAGAGCATACCGACACTGTAGACTAATCGATTCTGTAGGATTTTCTGTAAAATTAGCTGCTGCTATTGCCCAAGCTCTCGATACATCCTTGAAAAATTAGCAGTTTTTCCCTGTCTCTCACACTGCCAATACCAACCGTTATCTCCTGCTGGCGTTTCTTCTTTCAGGAGTTGATGAATTTCATTAATTTTTTTAGCTTTCTCTAGGTGCCAGATTAAGTGGTTATAGATATAAGCATCATCGGGTAAAGTATGCCATAATCCCTTATCGGTCTTAGTTTGATAACGTTCTAATAATTGTTGATGGGCTTCAGTAATAGATAATCCTAGCTCTGCTTGAACAAGACTACGGGCTAAATCATGTAACAAGTCATGGAGGCGATAGTTAGTGTCTGGTGTAGTAGATAACCCTGGTAGTAATAACGCTTTTTGTCGTAAGTATCTTAACGTATCTTTGGCTTCAACTAAATTACAATCCCATAAGGTAGTCGCCATGGTTTCAGTAATGGTGACATCCTCCGGCAGTATCCCTAACCAAGCAAAGTTTTTCAATCTATCGTCGTCGAATAATCCCTTTAAACTGAGATTAAAGGAAGCCACTAGACTGTAGTTTTTGCGCTTAGCATCACTTGGCTCTTCCTCTGCTTTCAATCGATCTAAAGCTTCTACACCAACAATTAAATCTTCTAACTCACCCAGTAACTCCTGCCAAGAGATGCCATCCCTAACTTGGGCAGCAGCTAATTCTAATGCTAGGGGTAAGTAGCCGACAGTTTTGGCTAAGGTTTCAGCATATTCGAGTTCTTGATTAGTTAATTTTTTATTAGTTATCTCGTTGGTTAAACAAGACGCTAATAACTCCAAGGATTGATTGGGAGTCATCACATCTAAATCATAGGTAACCGCATCTTTAACCTGGGCTTCTCTGGTAGTGACTAAAACCCGACAGCCATCCCCTCCCACTCGAAAGGGTTCAACATGGTCAGGATGCCAAACATCATCGACAACTAGCAAGGCTTTTTTATCGGATAATAATGTTTTTAGTTGTAAAGAAGCTGCCTCAGTGTTAATTGGTTTAAAATCATAATCTCCTAATTGCTGTATCCAGCTACTTAGAAAAGATAAAATATCAGGTTGCTGACCTAAGGTTGCCCAAAAAATCCCATCGGTAAAATGGGATTGAACCTCTTTGTCATGGGCTAATGCTGCAGCTAAGGTGGATTTTCCAATTCCTCCTAAACCATAGATAGCACTAACAACTAACGTGCCAGCTTTAGCGGTTTCTTGGGATAAAAGGATTTGTTTTAGTCGTTGGCTTACTTCCGGGCGTTCCACATAATAAGGAGGTAGTGGGGGAGCTTGATTGAATCGAGTTTGGTTATTCATATTATCAATGTTGTAATTTTCACTAGTAGTCACTAAATGCTCGATACTTTGGACAACTTCCGGATTTTGTTTCGCTGCTGCTTCTACTTCTAATACCACTTCGGCATAATCAAGAGATTGTCTGGAGCTTTTGCGATCGCAGTTACTGTATATGGAGACTGGTTTCTCAGAGATTCCACAAACTGGCTAGTATTGTCCCAGACAACTTGCCCGACATTTCCCCCAGTTTTTTCTATAGCTTTAGTGGCGAGCACAGTAGCAATAGCGAAAACGGCAGCAGCGAATAATTCCATTGTTGAAGGAGATGACTCACAATTTCAGTATACAGAGGTTTTCAATTCGGTCAGGTAAAAATGTCTGGGTTTTAGGGAGTTAGTTAGTAGGGTGGGCAGTGCCTACTAATGCTATCGCCAGCTACTGTTATCTATCTTTTGCACTGCCCACCCCACATCAATATTCTCGCTTTGTGATTGATTCGCCCGGTGGGCAGTGCCTACTAATGCTATCGCCAGCTGCTGTTATCTATCTTTTGCACTGCCCACCCCACATCAATATTCTCGCTTTGTGATTGATTCGCTATTTTAAAGTTAGTAGGGTGGGCAGTGCCTACTAATGCTATCGCCAGCTGCTGTTATCTATCTTTTGCACTGCCCACCCTACATCAATATTCTCGCTTTGTGATTGATTCGCCCGGTGGGCAGTGCTTACTAATGCTATCGCCAGCTGCTGTTATTTATCTTTGGCACTGCCCACCCTACATCAATATTTTTCTTCTGTTCCCTGTTCCCTATTCCCTGTTCCCTTTGCTATGGCATACATTCAACAGTAAAGGCAAAGATTGCTCGAATTGATTCTGGAGTTAGTGTTGGATAGCTTTCCAATATCTGTAACTCTGTCCAACCAGCAGCAAACAAGCCTAAAATAAACTCAACGGATAAACGAGTGCCTTTAACCACTGGCTTCCCTAATAAAATGTTGGGATTGGAATGAATGTATTCTCTCCAATTCATGATGATTAGTTGTTTACTTAGATTTATGGTTAATCTAGTTTATAGCATTTATCGAAAAATTAGGTGTCGTCAAGGATTTCATTAAGCTCCTTAACTTGATTGGTAGCAATATCTGCTTCTGCTCTGGCAATAAGCTTGTCTAGCTTTCCAGATTTTAGGTCAGATTCTAGCTGCTGGTCCCACCTATTATCGCGCATCATCTAAATAATTTTGTAAGCGGGCTGCCAGCTCTATAATCTCGCTGTTCGGTAATTGTCGAATAGCTGTTTCGATTTCATCAAGGGTTAACATAACTAGTCTGTAAATGATGATTGATACTATCCTATAGCATTTTGAGTTTAAATGTAAACATAGGATTGATGTAAAAAGGGAGTAGGGAGTAGGGAGTAGTAAAAGGGAACAGGTAACAGGGAACAGGAAACAAAAATTATTACAATTAATTTACAATTGCTATAACCCAAAAAAACTAGCTAAATCCTACACAAATTTGAGTATAAATCCTGTTAAAAATTTTAGTTGTAAATAAATGTAAAAACTTTTAATTGCCCCTTGCTTTTTTTAGAGTAGTTATGTATAGTATAGAAAGTGACGACCGATACTAATAACCGCGCTGGTCATAACCATTAATCCACACCAGCGCGGTTTTCCTCCCACCTAAATAGGAGTTACTTCTATGATGCCAAAAATATCACGATCATTAATTCTGGCTTTTCTATCAGCTAGAAGCCTATTCCACATGTCACAGGCTAGAAGCCTATTCCACATGTCACAGGCTAGAAGCCTATTCCACATGTCACAGGCTAGAAGCCTATTCCACATGTCACAGGCTAGAAGCCTATTCCACATGTCACAGGCTAGAAGCCTATTCCACATGTCACAGGCTAGAAGCCTATTCCACGGTACTTGAGCTAATTTTGAATAAAAACTGAATGCTTACCTCAAATCCCTCTAAAGACTCAAGTCAAATCTTGCTTTAACTAGAGAAAATAAAATATAATAATTGTTTTATCAAAAACTGCCAGCATCCAGAACAGGAGTCTACCACCGGTGGTTATAGAAATCCCCAAAAGCACTTACGAAGCCAAAACTCAGGAAATTGCCAGAGAACTTCTAGCCGCAACTCGGGAGAAAGGTTCCTTTCTTGCCCAAATGCGAGACCAAATGCGGTGGGATGATAAGTTACTAGCCTGGGCAATGAGTAATCCAGGACTACGGGTGCAGCTATTTCGCTTCATCGATACCCTACCGGCACTGCGTAGCCAAACGGAAGTTGCTCGTCACTTTCAAGAATACCTAGGGGATGAGTCAGTAGAACTGCCTGCTGCCCTGAAGGGAATGCTCAATTTCACCAATCCCGACTCCATACCAGGACAACTGGCAGCCAAAACCATATCTGCTGCTGTAGCCACCCTAGCCCAAAAGTATATTGCTGGGGAAAATCTCAACCAGGCCCTTAAAACCATTAAACGCCTTCGAAACCAGAAGATGGCATTTACCCTAGATTTATTGGGGGAAGCCGTAATTACAGAACCAGAAGCTCAGTCTTACCTAGACCGCTATCTGCAACTGATCGAACAACTCACTGAAGCAGCAAAACAGTGGTCTAAGGTAGAGGAAATTGATGTTGCTGATGGTAAATCCTTGCCATTAGTCCAAGTATCGGTTAAACTGACAGCATTCTACTCTCAATTTGATTCTCTTGATCCTCAGGGTAGCCAAAATCGGGTGTGCGATCGCATCCGCAAATTGCTCCGCCGTGCCAAAGAATTGGGGGCGGCGGTTCATTTTGATATGGAGCAGTATGAGTACAAAGACATTACTTTCTCCATACTCAAAGACTTGTTAATGGAAGAAGAGTTTCGCTCTCGCACCGATATCGGTGTTACCATGCAAGCCTATCTGCGAGAGTCACAACAAGATTGTCAGGACTTGATTGCCTGGGCAAAACAGCGGGGTAATCCAGTAACCATACGCTTGGTCAAAGGAGCCTATTGGGACCAAGAGACGATAACAGCACTCCAAAACCATTGGCCCCAACCAGTATATAACCAGAAAGCCGCCACAGATGCCAATTTTGAGCGTATCACCCAACTGCTGCTAGAAAACCACGAGTACGTCTATAGCGCTATCGGTTCTCATAACGTGCGCTCCCAAGCTTATGCGATCGCAATTGCTGAAAATCTCAATATCCCCCGTCGCTGCTTTGAGATGCAAGTCCTCTACGGTATGGGAGACCAACTCGCCAAAGCCTTAGTCAATCAGGGTCATCGAGTCAGGGTTTATGCACCCTATGGAGAGCTACTACCAGGAATGGCTTACCTGATTCGGCGGCTATTGGAAAATACCGCAAATAGTTCCTTCCTACGACAAAGCTTAGAAGATAGACCCGTAGAGGAATTGATTGCACCACCAAAAGCGTTGCAGGAACAGTTGAATGTTGGCACGTTGAATGTTGGCACGTTGAATGTTGGAAAGTTGAATGTTGAAAGTTCACAACCGTCTTCAAACCTACCCTACGGGAACGCCAAAGGCGAACAACCTACTAACCTACCCTACGGGAACGCCAAAGGCGAACAACCTACTAACCTACCCTACGGGAACGCCAAAGGCGAACAACCTACTAACCTACCCTACGGGAACGCCAAAGGCGAACAACCTTCCAACCTACCCTACGGGAACGCCAAAGGCGAACAACCTTCCAACCTACCCTACGGGAACGCCAAAGGCGAACAACCTTCTAACCTACCCTACGGGAACGCCAAAGGCGAACAACCTGCTAACCTTCAACCTACTAACCCATTCACCAATGCTGCCAATACAGACTATGCTCAGCTAGAAGCCAGAGAAAAAGCTAAACAAGCCTTACTTACCGTTCGCCAACAACTAGGTAAGACCTATTTACCCTTAATCAATGGGGAATATCAGCCTACAACAGACACAGTAGATTCTGTTAATCCCTCTAACCCTAGGGTCGTGATCGGGAAAATTGGATTAATTTCTGTAGAACAAGCAGAATTAGCAATCGAGAAAGCTAAAGCAGTATTTCCCAGTTGGCGACGTACACCAGTAAGCGAACGTGCTGGTATTTTACGTAAAGCAGGAGACTTGATCGAACAACGCCGTGCTGAATTATCAGCCTTGGTCTGTCTGGAAGTTGGGAAACCATTACGGGAAGCGGATGCAGAAGTCTCCGAAGCGATTGACTTCTGTCATTACTACGCATCAGAGATGGAACGGCTAAGGGATGGATATAACTACGACATTGCTGGAGAAACCAATCGCTATGTCTATCAACCCCGAGGTATTGCCCTAGTCATTTCTCCTTGGAACTTCCCCATGGCCATTACTACAGGAATGACTGTAGCAGCCCTAGTGGCTGGGAATTGTACTCTACTCAAACCCGCAGAAAACTCCTCAGTGATTGCCGGGAAAATAGCTGAAATTTTAGTAGAAGCCGGGATACCCAAAGGAGTATTTCAATTCGTTCCAGGCAAAGGCTCAACCGTCGGTGCCCATATGGTCAAGCATCCCGATGTCCATCTAATTGCCTTTACCGGTTCCCAAGAAGTCGGTTGTCGTATCTACGCCGATGCCGCCATTGTGCAACCAGGTCAAAAACATCTCAAGCGAGTCATTGCGGAGATGGGAGGTAAGAATGGAATTATCGTAGATGAAAGTGCTGACCTCGACCAAGCTGTAGCTGGAGTCGTGAAATCAGCATTTGGTTACAGTGGTCAAAAGTGTTCCGCTTGCTCCCGAGTAATTGTGTTAGAGCCAGTGTATGAAAGCTTCCTAAAACGGTTAGTGGAAGCAACGCGATCGCTTAACATTGGGCCAGCAGAAGCACCCAGTACCCAGGTCGGTCCAGTGATAGATGCTACTGCACGCGATCGCATTCGGGAGTACGTTGAAAAAGGACGTCAGGAAGCTAACGTAGCATTAGAAATGCCAGCACCTGAGACCGGATACTTTATTGGTCCAGTTATCTTTAAAGATATCTCCCCCAAGGCCACCATTGCCCAAGAAGAAATCTTTGGTCCAGTAGTAGCAGTAATGGCCGCAAAGAATTTCCAAGAAGCCCTTGATATAGCCAACAGTACCAACTATG
>NZ_JAAHHZ010000199.1:0-9482 GCF_010672005.1 Moorena sp. SIO4A5
GTAAGTTACATTACCAGATACTTGGTTGTAATTCACATCGCCACCAGACACTTGCAAATTTTCCCCTTGCCCTTGATTTAAATTATCGATTTCTCTTGCTAATATTTCAATCTCCTCTGCAAATTGAGAATCTGCTCTCATTACCTCTTGCAAATAGTAATATACAACGTCTAAAGCAGTCTTTGAACCTTGTTCAGCACCTAACAAAGCTGCTTCAGCCGTGGGATTACTCTTTAACTTATTAGTAATCTTTTCGCGCAGGGACTTGGCTTTTTCTATCGCTGGCTCAGTGATCTTTTCTACTGTAGTTTCCGCAGCTTTGGTACCGAGAAAGGCTAGGGCGGCAATGACTAGAGGTTCCATATCTGAGTAACTAGGGCATATTAACTAAGGATACCATGAATACTACATGACCAGAGTGCAAGCCCCTAAATTCTATCTCGGAATTCCCATCACTTTTCGTTCTATTTTACCACCATCACAAAACTAAAGTTTAATGCAAATGAGCGCTCACCTTTCCGTTATGACATTCCCATAATGATTCTTGCCAAGCCTTGCACCTCTTGTTAGTCATGGCCTTGAACCACTAAGACCTCTAGACTTGCCAAACCTTTCATTTTCCGGAAACTATCACAAAAGACAACACAGCTACAACCACGCCTCACCTTAAACGTAACAAAGGCAAGGCTGTAAACTTGCCAACGGTTTCCGGAAAGTAACCCTCTACTCCCAAAATAACCCCCAGGTAAACTTTCCACCAAAAAATCCGCATTGATGCGATTCAGTAAAGCTGACGTTACGCGATCGTCCCTTCCGGACGCGCCAAAGGTGATCGCCCCCTGTTCCGTAGACATCTCCCCCAGCATGTTGCTATAGTCTACTGACCTAGATTTTGTCGGTTGGTTCGCTTTTGATTATCTTTTCCTACCGAGACAAAAAGTGAATTTTCAGAGGAATTAGAGCTGATTTTCTAATACTGCTAACGCCCATTACAGGAAGTTAGACGTCTTTTTGTTATTTTTGTCACTTGCTGTCAAAGAAATAACAAATGATGACAGCACTTAATATTGGTTGGCATCTGTTGATTCTTGTGCTGGTAGTAGGTTGAGTATCCGATTGGATACTCTTTCTGTACAGCAATCAAAAAGTAGCTGATAATTAGAATAAACTAGGAAAAATATACTGTTATTCGCGCAAAAGCAGTGGCAAATAGTGCCTTGAGTTTTCCGTAATTCCCCGAAAAACCCAAGGCACTCTCTTTTACTCCACTAAAGCCTCTAGGTTTATAGTTTTGGAGCCTTTGTCCCGTAAGGGTTTAAGGCTATAGTGTGCGCAAAAGTTAACAATACCGAATTAATATTAGGCGTAATGCTAGAGAAGCTGTCACGAAGTGCCAACAGCCTTCTTCCAAGTGACGAACCGGAAATCTTTGTCTAGTATACATTTGATGGTTCTTTGAGCGTTTGAAGTGACGAACCAAAAAGCTGCCCACCATTTTCCATGCTTGAGGCGATCGCTTAAAAGATGGGAAAAGTATAATTCCCGTCCGCTGAATTATACTTAACTTCTATCTTTGCTTGCTCGTTCCGATTGATGAAAACGCGAAAGATAGAGTCAAGGAGGTACATCCTGCTTGTGTTTACATCGATGGTGGGTAGACATGTTTTAACATATCTGGCTTCCAGGGAGGAAACAGGTACGGGAGTTTTTCAGATTTGCATCGATGCTAGAAATCCGCAAAAGAAATCCCCCAGCCATTGCCAGGGGTAGAGTGTGATGGAGTGTGATGGAGTGTGATGGAACCTAAAAGTTAGAAAGGTTCATCTCCTGGAATTTCCCAAGGGTTAATGCCTTGATTCCGCAGCTGCCGCTCGTACTCCTCTTGTATGGCTTGCTGGGAGATGTCGTGCCGCATTGCCCCTTCCAGTTCTTTTTCCATTTCGCTTATTTTGGCGTTTGCGGCGTCTAACTGTTCCTTGAGGAAGTTGTCTCGGAACTCTTTGTTGGACTCTAGACCAAAACCATCCCGATAGCGCTCAATCAAACCCATTCCAAAGATTCCTTTCCCAATTTTTCGGGCTATCTTTTGAGCAGGAATTAAGTTTTCATTTTTCTTGGTGATGTCCAAGACAACAAGTTCCCAAATTAGGTCTTCAATATCTTTGGTTTTAAGTACGGTCACTTCATTAGAATTTAATTCTGACTTCCATCGGACTAACGAAAAATCCTTGCCCAGTAAGCGTTTGATAGTCCTGTTGATATTTGATCGGACTAACGAGTTTTTGCTCGCATCTGTGTAAGTCTCGAAAAATACTTTAGATATCTGGGGGAAGGCGGAACCAAATTCATCTGTTACTGGATTCCATAATCCTTCGATTGTGCACCCATTTCCTAAGTCAACTTGGGCTACTTTGGCAAAATCTTGATTTTTTGTCATGATGTTACGATCAAATTGGTTAATACTTTGGAGTAAAGTACTCCGCTTAGCGATCGCCCAACTGGTGAATTTTCGGGTGATCGCTTATCGTTATTTTATCGTCAACTTAATTTGTCGTCAACAGATTTTCCGAGGTACACTCTGATTGCATTTACCTCGATGCTGGGTAGACAGCATTACCCATACCTTTCCCCCAAGTCCCCAGAAGTTTTCCATAATTGAGGCGATGGTAAAGCGGCTCTGTTCACGTAGCGTGACCTTTGGCCTTAAGGGTTAGGTTGGGAAAAGGGAACCCCCAGCTATTGCCAGGGGTTGAGCGTGATAGATTAGCTGCTCGGGAAAAGAAGCTCGCTCCTATGCTACCCACCCTCGCTCGTAATCCAGAAGCATATCATGTTCATATTCTGTTACCAGTACATCTAGCTCGCGTACGCTAAGGCCATCAGGTTCTTCAGCGATGTCTGGGTATTCCTCGCAACCAGGGGGAATAGAATCAAGAAACCTCTGCCATCGCTCTTGGACAGTCATGATTAAGCGATCATTAGCTAACCTTGCTTTTATTTCAGCGTGTGGAATGTTATTTAAAACCTGTGGTGAACAGTAGTAAGGAAGCACGGCATCACCTTTAGTTTTGTCCAATAGGCTAAATTGCAAGTGACAGTATGGGACAGATTTCCACCTCAGGTCTTCAGGTACTTCCTCTGATTCATGTGACTCCTCTACCTCTTCATCCGGTTCGACATCAATCGAATCCATCAAGTCCTCGAAGTAGGTATCAGGTTCTAGGTCGTCGGATTCTTCACAAATTTCAACTTCTGCCACTGATTCGGCTTCAGGTTCCGCTGGATCCTTTGGCTTATCTCCCAAATCACACTCCAGTCCCAGTTCTTCTCTTTGCTTGCGAGTGAGGATTAATTGATTGGTTGCTGCGTCAAAAGTACAGAAATGCTCGTAATAATCTACTGACAACTCACATTCTGGATCGTCTTCCATCTCTTTACGAGCCCTGGCCTGTCCTTTGGTTTCATCCAACCACCAGTCAAAGACCTCTCCAGTATTTTCAGTAGGGTAGTAAGGAACCCGACCGTTCCGCCAGTGCATCCTGCAATTCTGATCATAATCATGAAGCAGAACAGGAGTGTCTCCCATCCATTCCTCAAACCGACGCAGGAACATGGGAAACATGACGATGGCCTCATACTTGCAATCTTGCTCAAAAGGTGTCTCCCAAAAGCCAATACAGTCCGAAAGGGTGAAAGGAACGTCATCATGTTCTGTTCCACAGCTATAACCACCGGATAGTAAATTATCCATAAGTTGCGCGATTGCTTCCCAATCTTCCTTGAGCCACCTGAGGACATCATTCCTGTACAAGCGAAGTGGAATGGCTTGGTAAAAACAGGCGTCTAGGAAACGAAAGTCAGAGCTTGACCATTCAGTGATGTAGGGGTTGATTGTGACGTCTGCTTTTGTGGCCTTGCCTAAATCACGTGGCCTCGGTTCTTTCGATACCACTGATGCAGCCCAAAGACTGAAGTTTTGCATGACTTCGGGGTGAATCCGCCATCCTTCTGACTCGTCTTTTCGGAGGCATTGACAGTACGCTGTGGTTGTATCCACCCCTGTTTGTTGAGAGATCGTGTTGATTATGGATTTTGAGTCAGGGGATTCTAGCCACCGTCTGAAAAGTCTGTCTAGCTTTTCGTCAGTTTCCCCTATACCCAGGGTGGATACAGTTAGTGGTCGAAAGTCATTAGGGATTTCTTGTCCGCTTACTAGCTCTAGATACCTGGTTTTTGATGCCTGTTTTCTCGTTTTCCGTTTCCGCTCAGGTTTCTGGAAATAAGATTGGTTTTCAGCCTTAGTTAGTAACTCAACGCAATCGGGGTGATAGACTACTCGGCGACTACCTTTGGGCTTGACCAGCTTAGTGTAGTCTTTCCCGTTCGGATTTGCCGCGTCTTTTTGGACAATCGCTTTCTCCCCAACTCCCCAGTATTTGTAAACCTTCCCAGTCTTTTCGACTGTAACCTCAAAGCGCTGGTGAAGTCCCAGGGTTTCCAATGCCTTGGTGAGTTGGTTCGCAGTGATGTCTGTCCGTCCAAGGGCTGTCTTAACCTTTTCCAGTAGTTCCTTGGCAGTCAAATAAACAACAGAAAGGTGATCGGCTAGCTCTTTGCACACAGTATTAAGCCACTGGTTTCCCCGACGCTTGTCCCGACCAGCCGGAAGAACAGGCCACTTCCGGCCTTCCTTCTTTTGGTAACCCATCTCGGCTAGTGCCTGATTAACGTCACCTACTTTTGCCTGGAACGAGCTGCCCATCTCCTTCAGCAGGTCATTGACTACTTGGCAGACTTGCCGGACTGACAAGTAGTCCTTGCTGGCAGCTTTAGCGTGCAGGTTGTCAATGGTTTTGAACGGACCATCCGGCACTGGGGAGTACTTCAAACCCTCCTGGTCGGTGAGGCATTCCTTAGGTTGTTGAGAAAATTCTGAATCCTCAACTGCCTCTGATGGCAACACCTCACTAACCACCTGTCTCACCCCAGCTAACTCAGAGGCTTTTTCTTCATTTTCTTGGCGTGCAACTTTAACAAGAGAGTCTTCTGTCTCGCCTTCTCCCAGGGCAATCTGTCGGAACACTTTAACGAACGCAGGATGGTATTCCTTGACACTATCCTCACCTTTGTCTGTCTTCTGCCTTCTGGATAATTCAGAGTGAGACAGTCCGAGTTTCTCAGCCTCACGGCTCAATGGCATCAGTGCAAAAAAATTACATTCAAATCCGAATAGCTGCTCGGGAGTCGCTCCAGTCTCTTTCAGTAATTGATGGTAAGGGATGTAATCAGGTAATGGGTTATCTTCCCGCCTGGCCATCATCAAGAAGTGACCAAACAGGTGACCATCAACCCTTGGGTCATCTGGATTCGACAAATCCAAGACCTCCACTTTTTCCAAACCCCAACTGGCCATTATCTCCTCAATCTTTGCGATCGCTTCATTGGTAGAAAAGTAGGCAAGAAACCTGCCTAAGTCCTGATCGTGTTCTTTGACTAATTCCAATAGGCTCATAGATGCGGTCTGGTCGTGACGTGTGTTGAAACGCTTATAAAGGTTAGGGTGACACCAGAACAGACCATCTTTCCAGCCGTAAGTGAATGCCCCTTCTGCTTTCAATCTTTCTAAGGTCTCACCTGCTTCTGCTTCTAGGTATTCGGTGAACTCTTGGATGGTTTCGAGGCAGGGCTTGTCTACCTTCGCCCGAGCTAAGATGGTTTCCCCAGGCTCTCCTTCTTCTTCTAGCTCTGCCAGTACCTCTTCATGGCTTTCGATGTAACTAGTCTTATCCCAACCAATATCAAAGTGTCCCAGAATCAACATGTAATGGCCTGGCATTTCCGGCCATGGGTCTTTGATCCATTTAACGAAAGCATCCCGGTAATCGGGGTGAAGCTTGGCCTTGTCACCGCAGTAAACCACTGCTTCAATTCCTTCAGTCCCAATAATTTGTTTTCGTAGCGCTACTGATGTTTTTAGTCCATTGAACCGCTTAAAATCCCCGTCTGACAAGGAGAAGTCGATAGTCAGGTCTTCTAAATCCCAATAGGTAAATTCGATAGTTTTAGCTGCGGCACGTGCCCATTCGATAAAGCGTTCGCTGTAATCAGGATGAAGTAAAGGGTCATTTCTGTCTATCCAGTTCACCACATCCTCTTTTGGGATTTTCAAAAGTGACGCGATCGTTACCTGAGCCTGTACTCCTTTGTCACATGTGGAAAAAGCCAGGAACTGCTCTCGGGTTAGATTGTGCTCTTTGAGTAAGGCTTTTAGTCGCTTGTAAACGGGGGTAGACTCAGGAACTACAACCTTTTCACTGTCCTCCAGTTTAGTCACGTCTTCTTCAATCTTTTCCCGTTTCTCCTGAGGTTTTACTCCCGTCGTTAGTTGTCGGTGAACCCACTGTGCAAAGCTATCGCAGAATGTTGGGTGTAACTGGACAGTATACTCAGGAGATAGGATGTTATCCCAACTAGCGAACTGTTCTCTGAATCCATCACTTTTTCTTGTACACAGAATAGCTTCTTCTGGCCTGATGCCGTCAGTTTTAGCAATTTCAAGGTGAAGCTTCCTACCTTCGTCAGTAGTCGCATAATCACATAGAAGTTCCCGGGATATGTCTTTGTGCTCTAATAGGATGTCCTCAATGTTGACGTAGGGGTTTTTATCTTGGACTGGCTTCCTGGGAGCAACTGAACCGGTTAGTATGATGGCCATCATGTCTTCTGATGAAGGATTCTGTGTCCTACGCCGCCTGTCCTCCAAGTCTTCCTTGATGGCATCTAGTCGTACTATCTCTTCCTTAGCCGCTTCTAAAAGCTTTGGAGCTTTGACTATTTCGTCTAACAACTCATTCCTTAGTTCCGCGTTCTCAGGATTGATAAGGTCTTCCTCAGTTATTTCCTTCTCTTCCTGAGGAATTGCTTCCGTTTGAATGAAAGGGACTTCATCTTCCTTTCCCGTGCTTTTTTCATCAACAGGAACTGGATTCAAAAATGCTTCGGCTAACCGTGGGTGACACCACAAAGTACTATTCTCCCGCATAGATACATAAGCCTTTTCCCCTGAGGCAATTACTTCTTTCAGCAGTTTCTTGTGACTTTTGTTAATCTCAGCTTTAAACCTTGCGCGAAATGCTGTGTCTGTAATGATTTCAGCTTCTGTAATTTCTCCACAAGAGAGGCGATCGCCTTTGGCGCGTCCTTCAGGACGATCGCTGAAAGCGGGGCAAAGCCCATCGCCTTTGGCGCGGCGAAGCCGAACGCGCAAACTACGGATTTCTTCTTTCAGTAACTTTTCGTTGACCAGATGGTAGTTATCGGGAACTTCTGGGAGAAAAGTGACTTGAGCTGATTCTTCAGGTTCCACAGAAGTTTGTGATGTTACCAATGTGGTATGCTGCGGTGTAATTTTTTGTGACGTGACTTCATGTGATGTTACCAATGTGGTGTGCTGTGGCGTAATTTCCTGTGACGTGACTTCTGTGGAAAGAGTTACAACAGATTCAGTAGTAGGCTTAGTCTCAATCCCAAAGTCTGCTTTGAAAGTAGGGATGAGTTCAGGATGTAGTAGAAATTTCCCAGTATCTTTATTGCGAGTCCCGACTAGGTAGTTTCGGTCACCTTCCCCGTGACGGTCTTTAATTCCCTGGATTGCTTTCTTTGTGCATTCACTTTTGAGCCATTCGATGGTCTGCTCAGTTAGAGTCGATGCCTGGTATTACCCAGGGCACCTCTCCTTCAGAACTGGGCGTGAGACTTTCACCTCACCCAGCTCCTAGATATTCTCTCCTTTCGGAGTGCTCCAGTGTAATTGTTGGTGGCAGCTTTGATGTACTGCTAGTAGGTTCTTTTTAGACCAGTTGTCGTGGTTTCCATCGACGTGATGAAGGTGTACAGACTCATCTTCCATGAACCTCAACCCACAATAACCACAGGAATGGTTTTGCCTTTTCAATGCATCGGAGGTAGCATCTGAATATAACCTTGAGTTCCGGTTACTCCAGTAGACTAGGTCACCGTCGTAGGGTGACTTAGTCCCCAAAACGTTCACGTGTTGGTTCTGTTTGTAACCTACTTTTGGGAATGCCTTTTTACATAGTTCAGTTGCTTTATACCGGTCTACTTTCTTTTCCTTTCGGAATTTCCGGTGGGCGGTTTTATTCATGAACCATAAAGTATCCCGAGCGCTGCTCATATCACAGCTGCTGTGGTAGTTACGCCATCCACGGACGATGGGGGCTAGTTTCTTGGTTTTTACTTCGGCACCATAATTCGAGTTGTTGACTACGGCTTTAATCTTCTGGCGGATTGCTCTGTGATTATCCTCTGAGGGAGTACATGAGAACTTTCCATCCTTTCTGACGCGGAATTTCCACCCCAGGAAGTTAAATCCGTCTGTCGCTTTAGTTAACTTGGTCTTTTCTTCACTAATTTCCATTCCTCTTTCAGCCAAGAATTCCTTGACTTTTTGGAGGATTTTCTCTGCATCATCTTTTGGTTTAAGGATGAATACCATGTCATCGGCGTACCGAAGGCTGGTATGAATGTCCTCTATGCCATTTAGTGCTATGTTCGCCAATAAGGGACTGACCACACCGCCTTGGGGTGTTCCTTGCTCTGGGAATTCCGGATTGATGCCTGCTTTTAAGCACCTGAAAATCCCCTGTTTTAGGCACGCAGGAGCTAGCAATCTATCCATGATTGAGCTGTGTGCGATGCGGTCAAAGCATTTCTTGATGTCTAGTTCTATGATTCTCTTAACCATGTTGGAGCCGTTTTTACTGGCCTTTAGATGGTTGAACAGTCGTTTTTGCACATCTTGTGCGCTTCGTCCCGTTCGGAATCCGTAACTATCTGCGCTGAAGGTGGCCTCATGGGCTGGTTCCAGCGCAAATTTTACTAGACATTGCCATGCTCGGTCTGCTATGGTTGGTATCTTCAACATCCTTACTTTCCCATTCTTTTTAGGGATAGGGATTTCACGAAGTCGGCTATGTTTCCAGTCTGAAGCATAGTCGCTCAATGTTTCTACCAGTTCCATGCGCTCTTGGTAATTGAGGGAGGACTTTCCATCAATTCCAGCCGTTTTCTTCCCTTTATTTAATTGTGTGACTTGACGAACTGCTAAAAGCTGTGCTGCACGAGATTTCAGAATTAGTTTCTGTAGTGACCTAGCTTTCTTAAGGTCTCCAGCTCGAACTGCTTTATATAGTCGTTTTTGTAGGCGGAATAAGTTTTGGCGGAGTTTCTTCCACTGTTGACTTTTCCAAAGTTCACTAGCCGATTGGCTGTGTCTAACCATGCTCTTCTCCAACTCCTATATTTCTGAATACCCGTGGGCAGTTATTCGCCCACATCCTACCCGACAGTGAGGATTAAGAGTGACATCTCTTACCGTAGATTCGACCGGTCTACAGACTCATTATTGCTGTCGTTTTTACTTGTTCCATCCACTAGATTGTTATGGTGATTTAGGGCAGTCC